>CAZMKX010000930.1:0-1501 GCA_964566375.1 uncultured Myxococcales bacterium | reverse complement strand
GGAGGTGCATCGTGAACAGCGTGACCATCGACAGGTTCGCGCTGTGCGGCGTGCAGGGGAGCCCCGCGTCCGCCGCCATCCGCGCGACGCGCATCGTGCGCGCGAGCCCGCCCAGGTAGCAGACGTCGGGCTGGACGACGTCGACGACGTGCGTCTCGATCATCTCGCGCCAGGTCGGCAGCATGCAGTCCTGCTCGCCGCCGGTCACGTCGATCGCGAGCGCCTCGCGCACCGCGCGCGTCTGGTCGAATTCCCAGTACGGGCAGGGCTCCTCGAAGTGGCCGACGCCGTGCGCCTCGAGCATCCGGCCCACCTCGATCGCGCGCGGCGGCGAATAGGCGCTGTTCGCGTCCACGAGCAGCGCGACGTCCGGACCGAGGACGCGCCTCATCGTCGGGACGATCTCCTCGGTGCGTCCGGGCCACTCGTCGACGTCGTGCCCGCATTCCGCGCCGATACGGAACTTGAACGCGTCGAAGCCGAACCGGTCGCGCAGGGCGAGCATCCGCGTCGCCTCGTCCCGCGGCGTGATGTCGCGCTTCATCGACGACGCGTAGGCGCGCAGCGGCCGCGCCGTGCCTCCGACCAGCTCGCACACGCGATTGCCTTCGCGCTTGCCGCGCAGGTCCCACAGCGCCGTGTCGAGCCCGCCCATCGCCCGCGACAGGTAGGAGCCGGGGAACTTGTGTTCGCGCTCGGGAATCGCGTCCATCAGCGCGTCGACGTCGAGCGCGCTCCGACCGAGCGACCACGGCGCGACCTGTCGGTGGAGCACCCGCGCGGTGATGTCGGCGTTGTACGGGGCGACCTGCCCCCAGCCCTGCGAGCCGTCGTCCGCCGTGACGCGCACGAACGCGATGAACGGGTCGCAGAAGGTCTCGATGCGCTTGATCTTCATGGTCGTGCCGCCGTCTTCCGCCCAGCGCCGACGGCCGGGGTTCCCGCCGCCATCATCGAACCGCAATGGACCTCCGGGACAGGTCCATTCTGGAGTTTTCGTGATACCGTTTCGACCGGCGCGGCGACGACGGGGAGTGCAGGGCGATGGTCAAGCGGGCAGGCGGTGCCCTGCTGCTCTCGGTGGGGATCGACCACGACTCGCCGCGTCCGGTCAGCACGCAGCTCTACTCGGGCCTGCGCGAGCTGATCCTCAACGGCGGCTTTTCGGCCGGCGACCGGCTTCCCGCGAGCCGCACGCTCGCCCGCGAGCTCAGGCTCTCGCGCACGACGGTGATCGAGGCGTTCGACCGCCTCTCCGCCGAAGGCCTGATCGAGTCGCGCGTTGGCGCGGGAACCTACGTGTCCGCCGCGCTCGAGGCGGACCGGCCGCGCGTGCCGGGGCCGCGCGCCGGCCCGAACGGCGCCCGCGCGCCGAAGCTCGCGCGCGCGATGGCGCAGTCGGTCGGTCGCTTCGGCGAGCGCGCGCGGCTGCCGTCGTCCGCGCGTGCGTTCACGACCGCGCTGCCCGCGTTCGACGCGTTCCCGATGGCGCAATGGGCGC
>CAZMKX010000929.1:0-1505 GCA_964566375.1 uncultured Myxococcales bacterium | reverse complement strand
CCGTTAAGGAGGCCGGCATGAAGGCGATCGGAACCGGTTGGCGGCGCGGCGTGGCTTGGCGTGATTTCGAGACGCTCGAGACCGGGAACGGTCTGGAGCTGCGTATCCACGGACGCGCGCTCGAGCTCGCGCGCGACCGCGGCTTCGCGCGCGCCTTCGTGGGCGGGTCGTTCACGCGCACGCACGCCTTCGCGCAGATCGTGCTCGAGTCCGGCCGGGGCGACGGGCGCTCGTGAAGGGCTTCGCGAACGCCGCCGTCGCCGTCGTACTCGTGGCGATCCTGATCGCGGCCGCGGGACTGGCGTCGGTGCTGGCGCTGGTGGGCCGCGATCCCGGACCCTCGCCCCGGGGCGCGGTCCAGGTGCGCGGGCTGCGCGCGGCGGTGCACCTGGTGCGCGATCCGTTCGGCGTCCCGCACGTCGAGGCGGAGACCCTGCCCGACGCGTATCTCGCGCTCGGCTTCGCCCATGCGCAGGATCGGTTGTGGCAGATGGAGCTCTCGCGCCGCAGCGCGCGCGGCCGACTCGCCGAGCTCTTCGGGGAGAGCGCGCTCGAACAGGATCGGCTGGCGCGAACGCTCGGCTTCGCGGAGTCCGCGCGGCTCGAGCTGCCGCGGCTGGGGCGCGAGACGCGCGCCGCGCTCGACGCCTATGCCGCAGGCGTGAACACCTGGCTCGCGGAGATCGCGGCGAATCGCGAGGCTCGGCCCTTCGAGCTGCGCTGGCTCGCGCTGGAGCCCGAGCCCTGGACGCCGGAGGACACGCTCGCGATCGCGCGACTTCGCGCCTGGAACCTGGGCCGCTCGCTCTCCGCCGGCCTGCTTCTCGATCGCCTCGTCGCGGAGCTCGGCGGCGTGCCGTCGAGCGACTTCTTTCCGGTGCGACCCAGCGATGGAGAGCACGACCCGTTCGCGGGCGTCCTCCAGCTGGGGCGGATCTCGGACGCGCTCGCGCGCACGAGCGGGCTGGGCGGGCCAGCGGGGAGCCTCGGCTTCGTCGTTCCGGCCGCGCGCTCGGCGAGCGGCAAGCCGCTGCTCGCGAACGACCCCCACGTGGGCTTCACCGCGCCCGCCACCTTCTATCTGGCGCACGTGCGCGCCGGCCGCTTCGAGCTCTCGGGCGCCACCTGGCCGGGGATGCCGATCTTCCTGACCGGAAACAACCGCAGCATCGCCTGGGGGCAGGTGGCGCTACACGCATCCGTGTCGGACCTGTTCGAGGAGACGCTCGACACGTCCGTGCCGGTGCGCTTCGAGCGCTCGGGCCGCTGGCAGAACGCGAAGGTGCGCCCGGAGACCATCGCGGTGCGCGGCCGCAGCCCGGTGGCGGTCGAGGTGATCACGACCGAGCGCGGACCGCTTCTGCGCTCCGTCTGGCCGGACGAGCCGCGCACGCACGCGCTCGCACTGAAGTGGACCGGGCTCTCCGGGCCGAGCGGCGTGGAGGCGCTCATGCGCCTGCAGCGCTGCGGCGACTGGTCCTGCTTCCGCGATTCGCTGCGCGACG
>CAZMKX010000928.1:0-1506 GCA_964566375.1 uncultured Myxococcales bacterium | reverse complement strand
TGTTCGGCGTCGGGCCGGGCGCCCTCCCGACCGACGCGTTCATGATGGGCATCGACCCGCTGACGCAGCGCGATCGCATGCTCGAGTCGCTGCGCGCGATCGTGCCGCTGATGCGCGGCGAGACGGTGACGATGAAGACCGACTGGTTCGAGCTGCGCGAGGCGCACCTGCAGCTGCGTCCATACGCCGAAGGGGGCGTCGAGATCGCCGTCGCGAACCAGGTCTCGCCCGCGGGCGCGCGCGCCGCAGGCGAGTTCGGCCTGTCGCTGCTCTCGCTCGGCGCCACCACGACCGGGGGCTTCAACGCGCTCGCCAACACCTGGTCGATCTGCGAGGAGCGCGCGAAGGAGTTCGGGCAGAGCGTCTCGCGGCGCGGCTGGCGGCTGGTTGCGCCGATGCACCTCGCCGAGACCCGCGAGCAGGCGCGCGCCGACGTGAAGTTCGGCCTGGGCGCCTGGGGCCGCTATTTCCGCGAGATCGCGGCGCTGCCGCTCGTGCCCGAGGGCGGCACGATCGACGACGCGATCGAAGCGATGATCGCGAGCGGCATGGCCGTGATCGGCACGCCCGACGACGCGATCGCGCAGCTCGAGCGGCTCGAGAAGCAGTCCGGCGGACACGGCGCGTTCCTGCAGCTCGCGCACGAGTGGGCCGATCGGCGCGCGACGCACAAGAGCTACGAGCTGATGGCGCGCTACGTGATGCCGCGCTTCCAGGGCACGAACGACCTGCGCGAGAAGAGCCTGGGCTTCGCGCTCGAGAACCGGCCGCGCATCCTGTCGTCGGCCGGCGGCGCGGTGATGAAGGAGATCCAGAAGCACGCGACGGAGCAGCAGGCCAAGAAGCCGGCGGCGAGCGCCTGAGGCGGATGACCATGCGCAGCAAGCACGTGATCGTCATCGGCGGCGCGGTCGCCGGGCTCGCGACCGCGGTCGCGCTCACCAAGGACGGCCATCGCGTCACGATCCTGGAGCGGGACGCCACGCCGATGCCCGCGAGCCACGTCGAGGCCTTCGAGCAGTGGGACCGGCGCGGCTCGCCGCAGGTCCGGCACTCGCACGCGTTCCTGGGTCGGCTCTACTGCCTGATGCGCGACCACGCTCCCGATCTGCTCGCGCGCCTGATCGCGTGTGGCGCCGAGGAGATGCGCTTCGCCGACATCGCGCGACGCACGATGCCCGACGCGGTCCTCGAGCCGGGCGACGCCGACATGACGCTGCTCGCCCTGCGCCGCATCACCTTCGAGTGGGTGCTGCGCAAGTACGTGCTCGAGCAGGGCCGGGTCGACTTCCGCGACGGCGACGAGGTCGAGGGGCTCGCCGCCGAGCGAGACCCGGCGACGGGCCTGCCGCGCGTCACCGGGGTGAACTTGGTGACGCGCGAAGGCAAGCGCGAGATGCTGCGCGGAGACCTCGTCGTCGACGCGAGCGGCCGCCGCTCGAAGCTGCCCGACTGGCTCGAGGCGATCGGCGCGAAGCGCCCGGCCGAGGAATCCGAGCCGTGCGG
>CAZMKX010000927.1:0-1507 GCA_964566375.1 uncultured Myxococcales bacterium | reverse complement strand
CGATCTCGCGCTCGCGCGGCGGCAGCGTGTTCCGGCCCAGGATGTGGTTCGCGAAGACCATCCAGCGCTTGGCGAGCTTCGGGTGGTTCGCGAGCGTGCGGAAGATGTTGAACGCGGGCATCGAGCCCGGGCCGCCGATCGCCGAGAGCGCGTCCTTCGCCTCTTCGCTCCAGCGCTCTGGTGGGATCGCTTCGATTCTGGGAACCTTGAGCCGCATCGGGTCTCCTCTGTGCGAGGCGCGACGATACACCCGAGATCCGGGAGAGCGCGAGTGAGCTGGGATCTGACCTCGTTCTTCGCGGAGTTCCCGGGCGGGTCCTACCGCGCATTTCGCGCGCAGCTCGAGCGGGATCTGGCGGCGTTGCTTTCGGAAGCGCGCGCGCTCGGCGCACTGACGCACGCGAGCCTCGATGGCTGGGCGGATCTCCTGCTCCGACTCGAGCATGTGAGCGCGCGCAGCGCGCACCTGGCGAGCTACCTCGGCTGCCTGTCGTCGGCCGACTCGCGCGATGAGGTCGTCGCGGGCGAGGTCGCCTCCGCTGCCGCCGCGCGCAGCGAGCAGGAGAAGGTCTACGTGCTCGTGCGCGACGCCTTGCGCGAGGCCGGGACGGAGGTCTTCACGTCGCTCTGCGACGATCCGCGCCTGCGCGACGCACGCTTCTTCCTGAGTCGCGTTCGCGAGCGAGCGCGCTGGAGCATGAGCACGGCCGAGGAGAATCTGGCGGCGGAGCTCGATCCGAGCGGGCTCTCGGCCTGGGGCCGCCTGTACGGGAACGTCTCGGGAAAGCTCGAGTTCGCGCTCGAGATTCCGGGCCGGCCGATCCGACACCTTCCGGTGTCGATGACGCGGACGCTGCTCGAGGACCCCGATCCGGCCGTGCGCCGCGCCGCCTTCCGCGGCTCGAACGCGGCGTGGGCGCGCTCGGCGGACGTCACCGCTGCCTGTCTGAACGCGATCTCGGGCACGCGCCTCGCGCTCTACGCGCGGCGCGGTGTCGGCCACTTCCTCGAGCCGGCGCTCTTCGACGCGGCGATCTCGCGCGAGACGCTCGACGCGATGCTGGTCGCCGTGCGCTCGCGCGCGGAGATCGCGCGCCGCTACCTGCGCCGCAAAGCCGAGCGGCTCGGACGCTCACGACTCGGCTTCTCGGACCTGCTCGCGCCCTGGCCGCACGCGGACGCGCCTCGCGTCGACTGGCCCGACGCGTGCGCCGAGGTCGAGGCCGCGTTCGCCTCGTCCCATCCCGCGCTCGGCGCTCTCGCGCGCAAGGCCTTCACCCGGCACTGGATCGACTGGGAGTCGCGCCCGGGAAAGCGGCCGGGCGGATTCTGCTCGGGCTCGTCGCTGATCGACGAGTCGCGGATCTTCCTGACCTTCAACGGCGCGCCGGGCGACACCTCGACGCTCGCGCACGAGCTCGGTCACGCCTTTCACGGCGAGATGATGGCGGGAACGCGCTTCTGGGCGCGGCGCTCGCCGATGACGCTCGCAGAGACCGCCTCGACC
>CAZMKX010000926.1:0-1515 GCA_964566375.1 uncultured Myxococcales bacterium | reverse complement strand
AGCGAACCGTGCGTGGCAGTCGCGGCGAGCCAACGTCTCGCGAGTGTAGGCGATCGGCTGCGGGCTCGGAAGAAGTAGAATCGCGCGATGCTGCGTCGGCGGGGCTGCTTGTCGCTCGTCTTCGCTCTCGTCGTTGCCGGATTCGGTGGCGGTGGCGGTGTTGCGTCCGGGCAGACGATCCGCGGTCCGCAGGAGACGCGACCCGAGCTGCCCTCCTACGAGACGCCGAGCGACGAGCCGCCGCTGGCCCTGCCCGAGGTCGAGCCGCTGCCCGAGGCCGAGCGCGCCCGCCTCTCCAGCGGCCTGCGCGTGCGCGTCTCGGGCTGGCGCGTGCGGGGAAGCACCGTCTTCGAGGCGGCCGATTTCACGCGCGTGCTCGCGCCGTACACCGGCCGCGAGATCGGCTCCGAAGAGCTGATCGAGGCGCGCGATGCGGTGACGCGCCTCTACGTCGAGAACGGCTACGTGAGCTCGGGCGCGGTCCTGCCGGATCAGGACGTCGAGAACGGCGTGATCGAGCTCGAGGTCGTCGAGGGGCGACTCGGAGAGGTGTCGGTTCGCGGCACGAAGTGGCTGCGCCGTGGCTATCTCGCCGAGCGCGCACGTCGCGGCGCGCGCGCTCCGCTGAACGTGAAGGACCTGGAGCAGGCGCTCGAGCTTCTGCAGCAGTCGCCGCAGATCCGTCGCATCGACGCGCGGCTCGCTCCCGGGTCCGCGCGCGACGAGAGCGTGCTCGACCTGCACGTCGAGGAGGCGTTTCCGCTCGAGCTCCGCTTCCGCGCCGCGAACGACATCGCGACGAGCATCGGCGGCGAGCGCGCGGACGTGACGCTGGCCGACATCGACGTGTCCGGCAACGCCGACACGCTGCAGGTCACCTACTCGCAGGGTCAGGGCCTCTGGGAATGGGACACGAGCTACGACGTTCCGTTCACACCCTGGGACACGCGTCTCGCGCTGTTCTGGAACCGGAGTCGCAGCAAGGTGGTCGAGGAGCCGTTCAGCGATCTGGACGTGCGCAGCGACCGCACCAGCTACGGCGTCACCGTCTCGCAGCCGCTCCTGGAGACGCCGCGCGCGCGGCTCGCGCTCGGCCTCACCGGCGAGCTCCAGCGCAGCCGGCTGCGGATTCTCGGCGAAGACTTCGGCTTCACCGACGGCATCGACGACGGGCGCGCGAAGGAAACGGTCGTGCGGCCCTACGTCGAGTGGATCGACCGCTCCGGCGACCAGGTTCTGGCGCTGCGGCTTTCGGGAAACTTCGGCCTCGACGCTTTCGATGCGACGACCGTGGACGACTCGAGCGTTCCCGATTCGCGCTTCACGTACTGGCTCGCGCAGGCGCAGCTCGCGCGGCGCCTGCCCGAGAGCCTGCGCTCGAGCCAGCTGATCGCGCGGGTCGATCTGCAGCTTGCTCAGGATCCGCTGCTCGCGCTCGATCAGCTCTCGATCGGCGGCGGCGCGACGGTGCGCGGCTACCACGTGAACCAGATCGTGCGCGACAGCGGTGCGATC
>CAZMKX010000925.1:0-1516 GCA_964566375.1 uncultured Myxococcales bacterium | reverse complement strand
GTCACGCGCACGAAGACGCGCGAGCTCTACGACCTGGGCTTCAAGAAGGCGAGCTACATGCACGCGACGGCGGACGGGCTCGACCGCGCGAAGCTGCTCGACGCGCTCGCCGACTGGAGCAAGCGCATCGCCGCGGGCGAGACGCCCGAGCCGCCGCCGCGCCCGCAGGGCGTCGAGCGCAACGTCGTCATCACGCAGTGGGCGTGGGGAGACGCGTACACCTATGCCCACGACGAGATCGCGACCGACAAGCGCGATCCCACCGTGAACGCCCACGGACCGATCTACGGCGTCGACATCGGCAACGACAAGCTCCTGGTGCTCGACCCGAGGACGCACCGCGCGAGCGCGGTGGCGGTGCCGACGCTCGGCGGCTTCGACACGCCGTGGTGCAAGCAGACCTACGTGCCGCTCGCGGGAGGGGAGCCGCTGCCGTTCGGCTTCGGATCGCTCGGATGTCCGGTGGTTTCCGGCATCACGGGCTTCGAGGGCAAGTACCCCAACCCCGCGAACCCGCACAACCCGATGATGGACGCGGACGGAAGGGTCTGGATCACGACGCAAGTGCGGCGCGAGTGGGGCGAGGACGTGCCCGCGTTCTGCAAGAAGACGCCGGTGCTCGCGAACAACTACCACCATCGCCAGCTCGGGTACTACGACCCGAAGACGGGCGAATTCCAGCTGATCGACACCTGCTACGGCACCCACCACCTGCAGTTCGATGCGAAGGGCGTGCTCTGGACGAGCGGCGACGTGTACGGGATCGGCTGGCTCGATCCAGCGAAATACGACCCCGCGAAGCCCGAGTCACTCGAGACCGCGCAGGGATTCAGTGAGATCGTCGTCGACGGCGACGGTGACGGAAAGCCCGACACGCCGGTCGTCGGCTTCAACTACGGCGTCATCCCGAATCCGGTCGACGGAAGCGTCTGGACCGCGCAGCCGGGCGGCGCGCCCGGCGGGCCGCTCGACTACCGCGGGCAGCTCGTGCGCTACGACCCGGCGACCGATCGGCACGAGACCTACATGCCGCCGCTGCCGGCCTCGGGGCCGCGCGGCGTCGACGTCGATTCGAAGGGCACGATCTGGGTCGCGCTCGGCGGAAGCGGGCACCTCGCGAAGTTCGAGCGCGCGAAGTGTGCGCAGACCTGGGGCGCGGGCGAGCAGTGCTCCGAGGGCTGGACGCTCTACGCGAGCCCGGGACCGCGCATGCGCACGGCACCCGAGAACGCGAAGAACGCCGACTTCCACTACTACCTGTGGGTCGATCAGTTCGACGCGCTGGGCCTGGGCAAGGACGTGATCGTCATGAACGGCACGGGCTCCGACTCGCTGCTGGCGTTCGACCCGGTCGCGGAGAAGTTCACGACGCTGCGCGTGCCGTATCCGCTGAACACGTACACGCGCGGTCTCGACGGCCGCATCGACGACGCGAAGGCCGGCTGGAAGGGCCGCGGCTTGTGGTTCAACAACGGCCTGGACCCGATGATCCACTCGGAGATCCCGCAGTCGTACG
>CAZMKX010000924.1:0-1519 GCA_964566375.1 uncultured Myxococcales bacterium | reverse complement strand
GCGCGGTGAAGCACGCAGCGATTGTCCCAGATCGCGACGTCGCCCGCTTGCCAGCGGTGGCCGAAGACGCGCGGCGGCTGGCAGGCGAACTCGAGCAGGTCGTCGAGCAGGTGCTTCGACACGCCCTCCTCGAGGCCGGGAATCCCGTACGCGTGCCGGCCGATGAAGAGCGAGCGCCGCCCCGTCACCGGGTGGCGCTTCACCAGCGGGCGCAGCGGCGGCGGGTGGCCCTCGTACCCGTAGCGGAAGCTGCCCGGCGACTTCTCGCCGATCACGCTTTGCGAGTGCACGAGCGAGTGATGCGCGGCGAGTGGCTCGATCCGCGCCTTCATCTCGGGCGCGAGCGCGTCGAAGGCGGCGCGCATGTCGGCCCACTCGGTCTGGCCGCCGTGCGTCGGCACGACCTCGGCCGAGAGCACCGACGCCTTTGCGGCGATCGGCATGTAGGAGCTGTCGGTGTGCCAGCCCTCGTTGCCGCGCAGGATGCCGAGGATCGGATCGCTCGCGTCGCGAAGCCGGCCGTCGGCCGTCAGGTTGCTGATCGGAACGGTTCCGCCGGTCTGCGCGACGAGCGAGTCGAAGTCGCCGAAGCGGCGGCCGAAGGCGGCCTGCTCGTCGCGGCGAAGGTGCTGGCCGGGGAAGATCAGCACCGCGTGCGCGTGAAACGCGTCCTCGACCGCGCGCCAGTCGGCGTCGCTCATCGCGGCCAGCCGGACGCCGCTGACGACGGCGCCGAGGGTCGCATCGATCGCTCGGACTTCGCAGCTCATGCGGTCGGATTCTACTTCGCGCGCGCCTTCGAGCGCTTGGCGGGCTTTGCGGCCTTCTTCTTGCCGGTCGCCTTCGCTTCCTTCACGCGGTAGTCGCCGAACGGCGCGTCGCGCTGCTGCAGCGCCTGCGTGAGGCCTTGCTCGCGCATCTTCGCCAGGAACTCGTGCATGCTCTTCTGGTGGGTGCCGAGCGCGCACAGCTCGGAGCCCGCGCGGATGCCGGTGTGCAGGCCCATGATCTCCATCTGGCGATGGACGACGCGCTTGTTCAGCTGCACCAGGTCCATCGGCACCGTCGCGATGCGCTGCGCGACCTCGAGCACCTTCGCCTCGAGCACGTCGGCGGGATACGACGCGTTGGCCCAGCCGCGCGCCGCGGCCTCGACGCCGGAGATCGAGTCCCCCGTGAGCATCATCTCCATCGCCTTGCGCATGCCGACGAACCAGGCGTGGAAGTGGTTGTCGGGTACACCGAAGCGCACCGCGGGATATCCCATCTTGGCGTCGTCGGCCATGTACACCAGGTCGCAGCACGTCGCGAGCTCGCTCCCGCCCGCCAGACAGTAGCCGTGCACCTGCGCGATCACCGGCTTGCCGAGCTCCCAGATGCTCATCCAGCCCTGCGTCACGTGGCGCGGCCAGTGGCCGTCGCCGCCCGGTGTGTACCAGGGAAACTCCTGGCCTTCGTTTCCGCCGCCGAGCTCGTAGCCCGACGAGAAGCACGAGCCCGCGCCGCGCACGATCATCAC
>CAZMKX010000923.1:0-1522 GCA_964566375.1 uncultured Myxococcales bacterium | reverse complement strand
CGCTGCACGGGGGCCGCTTCAACGTGAAGACGGGCGCCGCGGGCGGCGGGATCGTCACCGAGGACGTGCGCCGCTTCGCGGTGCGCGTGGACGGAGACGACGTCTTCGTGGCCGTGGGGGACGGCGCGGATGACGGCGGGAGCGGCTAGCGAACGCGCAGACGCCGGATCCCGGTCTCCGGCGCGATCCGGCCCGCACCCGCCGCCTGATTGCCGATCGACTGGCGGAAGCCGGAGCCGAAGTCCGATCCGGCGAGGTCCTGATCGACACGGATCGGTGTCGTGAGGTCGAGCGTCGGGAAGCCGCCGCAGGCCTCCCCACCATCGCAGATGAAGCCGTCGTTGTCGTCGTCCGTGCCCGCGATCAGCAGGTAGTCGCCCTCGGGGACGTTCTCGAAGCGGAAGGCATAGACCCCGTCGACCGCCTCGATGCCGAGCTCGTCGAGGGGGACGAGCGTCTCCGCGTCGACGAGCGCGACGTAGTGGAAGCCCGCGTTCGACGTGATCGGCCCGCCCACGCGCATGACGACGGGAACCTGGGTCGTGCCCGCGCTGGAGACGATCGAGATCGAGGCGGCGTACGTGTCCTCGCCGAGCCCGGTGCGGTCCACCGTGACCCGGTACCGGCCGAGTCCGTTCGCGTCGACCGCGATCGGCGCGACCGAGAGCCAGCCGCCCGAGTCGTTGCCGATCGACGTGATCGACAGCGGCATGGGAGAGGCGTTGGCGAGCGCGAGCTCGCTCTCGCTCAGCACGACACCGAAGTTCAGGCCCGACGGCGTCACGGCCAGCGCCGGGTTCGGGTCCGGCGGTGCCGCGCCCGCCGCCAGGACGGAGGCGTTCGCGTCGATCAGGCCGCGACCGTAGAAGTCGTCGCGGCCAGGCAGGCCGAGATCCTCGGTCAACAAGCCGGCCGCGAGCAGTCCGTCGATCTGCGCCGGCGTGAGGCCGGGATTCACGGACTTCATCAGCGCGATCACGCCGGCGACGTGCGGCGCGGCCATCGACGTGCCCTGAAAGAAGGCGTAGGCGAAGGAGATCGATCCGCCGGAGTCGCTCGCGACGGTCGAGAGCACACCGTCGGCCCACGAGTCGCCGTTGCGATCCACCGACGTGTCGCCGCCGGGCGCGCACAGATCGATCGCGGAGCCGGTGTTCGAGTAGAACGCCAGGCGGCGATTGAGATCGACCGCCGAGACGGAGATCACGTCCTCGTACGACGCGGGGTACGATGGAACGCTGGTGGCCTCGTTGCCCGCCGCGGCCACGACCACCGAGCCGGCGACGTCGTGGATCTGCGTGAACAGATCCTGCGCCGCCTGACTGAAGCCGCCGCCCGAGAGCGACAGGTTGATCACGTCGGCGCGTTGCGCGGGAACGGTGCCCGAGTCGTTCGGAAGGCCGGCGGCGTAGCGCACGCCCTGGAGCACGTCGTAGTTCGTGCCGCCCTGCAGGCCGAGCACGCGGACCGGCATGACGCGCGCGCCCCAGGCGACGCCCGCGACACCGATCTCGCCGGTCGG
>CAZMKX010000922.1:0-1522 GCA_964566375.1 uncultured Myxococcales bacterium | reverse complement strand
CCCGTTCCTGCGCGCCTTCCACCCGCTGAACGCGCGCACGTTCCGCTACGCCGTCGTGCTCTGGCGGCTCGGCACGCTCTCGGGTGAGGAGCGCAATGCGGCGCACCGCGAGGACGCGGAGTGTCTCGAAGGCGCCGAGCCGTTCCCCGATCCGCTGCCCGGGCACCTGCGCGCCTACGTCACGCGCCGCGTCGCGGGCAGCCGGCGCGTGCTCGCGAGCCCGCACGGAACCGCCGAGCTCGTCGCCGCCGTGCGCGACATCGAGTCCGAGGCGCGCGCGCTCGGCGTGCCGCTCGTGGTGGTGCTGTTCCCGGACCGGATCCTCGCCGACGCGGAGCTGCGCGCGCAGTTCCCTCCCGAAGTCGCGCAGAGCGACGCGCCGCTGCGCGTGCACGACGAGGTCGTCGCGGCGCTGGCGGGAATTCCGCTGATCGACACGCTGCCGCTGCTCGCGAAGCTGCCGCGCGCGTACCGCGAGAACGACACGCACCTGTCCGACGCCGGAAACGTCGCTGCAGGCGAGTACGTCGCGTCGCGGCTCTTCGAGATCCTGCCGCAGATCCTGCCGCGCACGGGCGAGCCGGCACGCGAGTGACCCTGCTCGACGATTTCCTGCCGTCGTACGACTTCGTCGAGCGACACCGGATCGTGTGCCGCGCGAGCGCGTCGGCGACCTGGCGCGCGCTGCACGAAGCCGACCTGGTCGACTCGCGGCTCGCGCGCGCGCTGATCGCGCTGCGCGGGATGAAGACGCCGCCGCGCCTCACGCTCGACGCGCTGATCGCGAGCGGCTTCAGCGCGCTCGCCGAATCGCCCGAGCGCGAGCTCGTGATGGGTCTCGCGGGACGCTTCTGGACGCCGAGCGGCGGGCGGATCGAGACGGACGCCGCGGGCTTTCGCGGGCCGATTCCGCCGGGCACCGCGCGCGTGGCGTGGAACTTCCTGGCCGAGCCGCGCAGCGACGGCACGACGCTGCTCCACACGGAGACGCGCGTCGCCTGCGCCGACGCCGCCGCGCGGCGCCGCTTCCGCACCTACTGGTTCGTGATCCGCCCCGGAAGCGGGCTGATCCGCCGCGCGATCCTGCGCGCGGTACGCGCACACGCCGAGCGCGCCGAGCGATAATCGCGGCCATGAACTTCGCCGTCGAGCTCCTCTTCGACGAGATCGCCGACGAGCGCATCCGCGAGATCTGGGAGCGCATCGCCTACGCGGGCCTGCCGTCGCGGATGCTCGACCTGGGAAGCGCGCCGCACATCACGCTCGGCGTGTGCACGCAGCTCGATCCGGTCGCGTTCGGCGCGACGCTCGGCGCGTTCGCGGCGATCCAGCCGAAGCTCCACGCCACGCTCGTCTCGCTCGGAACGTTCTCGAATCGCGAGGGCGCGGTCTTCCTCGGCTTGATCGCGACGCCGGAGCTGCTCGCGCTCCACGCGCGCTTCGACGCGGTCTTCGCGGCCAGCGCGCGCGAGCCGCGCGAGTACTACCGGCCCGGGCGCTGGGTTCCACACTGCACGCTCAC
>CAZMKX010000921.1:0-1525 GCA_964566375.1 uncultured Myxococcales bacterium | reverse complement strand
AGCGGATCTCGGATTCGAGCACGCGGAAGGGACGGCCGTCGATCAGCACGTTCATCCCGCGGCGCAGCTCGTTCGCTTGCATGGCTTCGCTTTCCTCCCCCGTCGGACGCGGGGAATGGTAGCCGATTTGCATTCGAGCGCGGCCGATTGGGAGAATCATCTCGGCATCGAAACGGAGGACTTTTCATGGCGAATCAGACGTACAAGGCCGGCTGCATGTGCGGCGCGGTCCAGCTCGAGATCAGCGGCGATCCGGCGGTCCAGGTCTACTGCCACTGCAGCTCGTGCCGAGGCTGGCTGGGAGCCCCGATCCACGCGGCGAGCCTCTGGCCCGCGCCGAACGTCAAGATCGTGAAGGGCGCCGACAAGCTCGGGATGTACAAGAAGACGGAGAACAGCCACCGGCAGTTCTGCACGAGCTGCGGCGCGCCCGTTCTGGTCGGCCACCCGGGCATGGGCATGACGGACGTGCCCGCGGGCTCGATTGCGGGCTTCGCCTACAAGCCGACGGTGCACGTGCACTACGGCGAGAAGGTGATGGCGGTGCGCGACGGCCTGCCGAAGTTCAAGGACTTCCCCAAGGAGTTCGGCGGCTCGGGCACGACCCTCCCGGAGTAGCGCTCAGGGCTGCTTCAGGCGCGCGAGCAGGCGGTCCCAGATGCCGCCGAATCCGCCGTTGGACATCACCAGCGCGACGTCGCGGCCGGTGCGGTTGCGCGCGAGGTGCTCGATGATCTCGTCGACCTCGGCGAGGTAGCTGGCCTTCTTGCCCGCCTTGCGCACGCGCTCGACGACGTTCTCCGGCCGCATGCGCTCGTCCTCGCCGAGCGCATCGGAGCGGAATACACCGGCGAGGATCACCTCGTCGGCGGTCGCGAGCGCGTCGGCGAAGTCGTTCTCGAAGAAGCGACGCCGGCTGGTGTTGGAGCGCGGCTCGAAGATCGCCCAGAGCTTGCGCTCGGGATAGCGCGAGCGGATCGCCGCGATCGTCTCGCGCACGGCCGTCGGGTGGTGCGCGAAGTCGTCGATCACCGCCATGCCGCTGGCCTCGCCGCGGAGCTCCTGGCGGCGCTTCACGCCGCTCCACTCGGTCATCGCGCGCGCCGCTTCCTCGGGGTCGAGGCCCAGGTTCGCGCAGACCGCGATCGCGCCGAGCACGTTCTCGACGTTGTGACGGCCGTGCATGGGCATGCGCACGCGTGTGGCGCGCTCGTCGGCGCGCCAGACGGTGAACTGCGTGCCCTCGGGATCGAAGGCGACGTCGGACACGCGCCAGAGCGCGCCGTCGCGGAAGCCGTAACCTTCGACCTTCGCCTTCGCACCGCCGAGCACCGCGCGCACCGTGTCGGCGTCGGTCGCGGCGATGATCTTGCCGTCGGCGGGAACCTGCGCGACGACCTTGCGGAAGGCGTCCTGGATCTCGTCGAGCGAGCCGTAGATGTCGGCGTGGTCGAACTCGACCGACGTGACGAGCAGCGTGCGCGCGTTGTAGTGCAGGAACTTCGGCGTCTTGTCGAAGAAGGCC
>CAZMKX010000920.1:0-1525 GCA_964566375.1 uncultured Myxococcales bacterium | reverse complement strand
CGGGGCCGTCACGCTCTCGCCCGAGCAGGTCGACGCGATCGTTCCGCGGCCGCCGCAGGACGAGGCCGGCACCCGAACCCCCGCCGGCCGGCTCGACGGTCTGCGCGTCTGGGTCTGGCTGGCGGCCGCGCTGCTCGGCTATCCGCTCCTACACTCGATGGTGACGCGCGGCTTCGGCGCGACGTGGACGATCAACGCCTACAACACCGTCTTCCTCGCGACGGCGCTCGTGCTGCACGGCCGGCCGCGCGCCTTCCTGCGCGCATGCCGCGACGGCGTCGACGCGTCGTGGGGGATCATCCTGCAGTTCCCGTTCTACGCGGGGATCTTCGGGCTGATGCAGGACGCCGGCCTGGGTCGCTGGCTGGGCGAGGTGTTCGCGAGCGTCGCCACGCCGCGCACCTACCCGTTCGTGGTGTACGCCTACTCCGCGGTGATGAACCTGTTCGTGCCTTCCGGCGGCTCGAAGTGGCTGATCGAGGCGCCCTTCCTGCTTCCCGCGGGGGCCGCGCTCGGCGTCTCGCCCGTGACCACGCTGCTCGCGTACGCGTACGGCGATTCGACGACCAACCTGATCCAGCCGTTCTTCGCCATCCCGATCCTGTCGATCGCGCGCATGCGCTTCGGCGACGTGCTCGGCTACACGTTCCTCGTCGCGCTCGCCTGTGCGGCGCTGTCGACCGCGGCGATGTTCCTGATCCCGCTCGACCTCTGACTACGCGGTCGCGCGCTCGAGCGGCCCGCGGAACTCCGGCGGAAGCGGCACCTTGTCGCCGGCCAGATCCGTCGACACGACGACGATCCGTCCGACGATCGCGACCTCGTCCTGCAGGTTCCGGATCTCGTAGGCGTACGAGACCGAGCTGTTGCCGACCTTCTCCACGCGCGCGCTGCAGGTGAACTCGTCGGGGTAGCGGAGCGCCCGCTTGTAGTCGGCTTCGACGTGAACGCGCGGCAGGAAGAACGAGCGGTTGCCGGGGCCGCCGCCGACGCCGAACAGCGCGCGCATCAAGCCGTGCTCCGCGACCTCGAAGTAGCGAAGCGCGGCGGTGTAGTGGATGCGTCCGCTGGCGTCGGTGTCGACCCAGTTCACGCGCAGCTTCTCGGTGTGCACGACGGGCATGCGTCCTCCTCGCCTTCGCGCAGTCTGGCCTGCCCGCGTGGTAGCCTGCAACGCGATGACGCAGATCAAGCACCGCACGATCCAGACCAACGGCATCCAGCTGCACGTCGCCGAAGCCGGCGAAGGGCCGCTCGTGCTGCTCTGCCACGGCTTTCCCGAGTCGTGGTACTCGTGGCGACACCAGCTGCCCGCGCTGGCCGCGGCCGGCTTCCACGCCGTCGCGCCCGACATGCGTGGCTACGGGCAGAGCGACGCGCCGGCCGAGATCGACCGCTACACCGTCTTCCACCTGGTGGGCGACATGGTCGGCCTGCTCGACGCGCTGGGCGCGCGCACCGCCACGATCGTCGGGCACGACTGGGGCTCGATCGTCGCGTGGGACGCGGCGCTGCTCCGGCCCGA
>CAZMKX010000919.1:0-1525 GCA_964566375.1 uncultured Myxococcales bacterium | reverse complement strand
GACCTGATGCACCAGATCGACCCCGGCAAGACGCGCGTCTTCACCCTGGATACGGGCCGGCTTCCCCAGGAGACCTACAACCTGATGGACCGCGTCCGCGACCGCTACGAGGTCGAGGTCGAGGTGTTTTTTCCCGATCCGGAACGGGTACAGCGGATGGTGCGGCAGCACGGGCTGAACCTCTTCTACGAGACGGAGGAGAAGCGGAAGCTCTGCTGCGGGGTTCGCAAGGTCGAGCCGCTCGGGCGGGCGCTCGCGGGACTCGACGCATGGATCAGCGGGCTTCGACCGGAGCAGAGCGTGACGCGCTCCGGAGTCGCGGCGGTCGAGATCGACGCCGTTCACGACGGTCGCGTGAAGCTGAATCCGCTGGCGACGTGGACGAAGGAAGACGTCTGGGCCTACGTGAAGAAGCACGCGGTGCCGGTGAATGCGCTGCACGCGCAGGGCTACCCGTCCGTCGGCTGCGCGCCCTGCTCGCGCGCGATCCGTCCGGGCGAGGACGAGCGCGCGGGCCGCTGGTGGTGGGAGCTTCCCGAGAACCGCGAGTGCGGAATCCACACCGGCTACGAATCCGAGGGCTCGGGTATCTGAGCTCTCCGCGGTCGGTTGACGCGCCGGACGGCGCGCGCTTCCCTGACCGCGTGCGTGGGTGTCTGAGGGGCCGGAGAATCGCTCGCGTGAGCCTGCGCACGCTGTGCGCGCTGGTAGTCGCGCTCGCAGTCCCGCTCGGACTCGCGCAGGCGCGAACGCCCGAAGCCAACTGCCAGCTCGATCAGCTCTCGGCGGCGCGGAAGCTCTACGGGGGCAGCCTGAAGTGCTGGGCCAAGGGCTTCGGCAGCGACGAGACAGCGGCGCTCGAGTGTCTCGCCGCACCCGAGGCCCGCTTCAGCAGGAGCTACGCGAACGCCGCCGCGAAGGCGCAGAAGCACGGCGCGTCCTGTGGCCTGAAGCTGCGCGTCGAGGCGCTGCTCGGTCGCGCCGTGCAGGACGTCGATCCGCTCACGACCGATCTCGCCGTCGACTTCGCCGAGGGCAATGCCGACGACGCGAAGCTCCGCGCGAAGCTCCAGAACGCGACCGCCGCCTTCGCCGCACGCGCGTTCGCGATCGAGATCCGCAACGTCTCCAAGCCAGATGCCGCGAAGCGCGGCGCCGACTACGCCAAGGCGCGCGAGACTCTCGCGCGCGCGTTCGCGAAGGCGCTCGCGAAGGCGTCGCAGAAGAGTGTCACGTACGCCGGGCCCGACGCCGCCGAGACCGCCGACCGCGTCGAAGGCTTCGCGACTTTCTGGGCCGCGCTCACGCGTCCCGACCGCCCGTCGCACACGATCTCGGGCAGCGTGTTCGCGTCGGAGTCGACCTTCGTGGACTCGGACGTGAACGACGTCTTCACCGATCCCGTCTTCAACGACTCCTTCTTCGCCGCGCAGCCGCTTCCCGTCCCCGCGACGATCGGCGGCTACGTGAACCTGCCCGGCGCCGGCCCGGAGGGGAACTCGAGCAGCTCGGGCGACGAGTTCGA
>CAZMKX010000918.1:0-1527 GCA_964566375.1 uncultured Myxococcales bacterium | reverse complement strand
TCGAGCCTGCAGTGCCCCTTCCACGCCTGGGAGTTCGGCGGCGACGGGAAGTGCGTGAAGGTCCCCTACGCGAACCGCATTCCGCCGAAGGCCGAAGTGAAGTCGTGGCCGATCGTCGAGCGGAACGGCTCGATCTTCGTCTGGTACCACGAGGAGGGAAAGCCGCCGGAGTTCGAGATTCCGACGCTGCCGCAGTGGGGCGACGCGGGCTGGACGCGCTCCTGGCAGAAATACGCCTGGACGGTGAAGACCTGCCCGCAAGACATCATGGAGAACGCGATCGACTGGCCGCACTTCCACACCGTGCACGGAATGGAGATGCCGCCGCAGAAGAGCCACAAGTTCGACGGCAAGATGTTCTTCTGGAACATCGGCACGACCAAGCAGGTCGCGACGATGGGTGGCGTGACGGACAACCTGTACATGGAGGCCCAGAACTGGGGCCTCGGATACAACTTCCTGACGTACACGGGAATGTTCACGACGGTGATCTCGACGGGTCTCACGCCGATCGACGAGGAGACGACGCACTTCCGCACCGCGATCATCGGCAAGAAGGACGGCCGCAGCGAGGACGAGACGATCGCGCTGCTCAAGGCCTACATGGACGACCAGTCCGGCGCGATCACGCAGGACTTCGAGATCTGGGAGAACAAGCGCTTCCGCTCCAAGCCCGTGCTCTGCGACGGCGACGGCCCGGTCGGCGAGTTCCGCCGCTGGTGCCGGCAGTTCTACTCGAAGGACTGGGCCGAGGCCGACTAGGCCCGCCCGCCCCCTCCAGATGTCGAGCGATCGAGAGAACGGCGTCTCGCGCCGCGACTTCCTCGGCCTCGCCGGCGCGGCGGGCGTGGCGCTCGCGTCGAGCGCGTGCGCGACCTCGCCCGAGGTCGCGAAGGCCGGCGAGACGCCCGCCTTCGACCACGAGACGGACGTCGTGGTCGTCGGAACCGGCGCCGCGGGCGCGATCGCCGCGCTCTACGCGCACGAGCGCGGCGCGCAGGTGCTCGTGCTCGAGAAGGGCCCCGTCTTCGGCGGCACGACCGCGAAGTCCGGCGGCGTGTACTGGATCCCGAACCATCCGATCGAGCGCGAGCGCGGGCTCAAGGAGCCGCGCGAGGTCACGCTCGCGGCGATGTGCCGCGCGTCGTACCCGCTGCTCTTCGACGCTGCGAAGCCGCGCTTCGGCCTGCCGCAGAACGAGTACGACCTGATCGAGACGTTCTACGACCGCGGCGCCGACGCGGTCGTCGGTCTCGAGAAGATGGGCGCGCTCGTCAGCATGCCGGCCGACGTCCTGGTCGGCCCCATGCCCGACTACTTCGAGCCGCCCGGCGCGAAGAAGATCGTCGATCGGCGCTACTGGGCGCGCAAGCCGGACGGCACGTTCGGCCTGGGCGACGAGATGATGCGCCAGCTCAAGGCCGGGCTCGAGTCGCGCAAGGTGCCCGTGTGGATGGGCCACCGCGCGACGCGCCTGATCGCGAACGCGAAGTCGGAGATCGCGGGCCTCCACGCCGAGAAGCTCGG
>CAZMKX010000917.1:0-1531 GCA_964566375.1 uncultured Myxococcales bacterium | reverse complement strand
TTGAAGGTCGAGGCCGGGATCAGCTGTCGATCGATCCGCTCCACGTGCCCGGCCATGCTCTCGTTCGCGCGGGTGTCGTAGATCAGGATCGTACCGGCGAAGCCCGTCGCATCGATGGCCTGCCGCGCGAACGGAAGCTCGCGCACGCGGGGCGTCGCGTCGGGTTCGGCAGCGTGTGGGGCGCGTGCGGCGAGCAGGCAGGCGAGCAGGACGCTGCAGAGCACGCCTGCGGCGCCGAGCGTCGACGGGAATTTCGCCTCGGCGCGGGCGCGGCGGGATGCTATGACACCTAGCATGAGTCGAACCGTGGAGTCTTCGCGCAAGCGTCTGCACGTCGGAGTGGTCGGGGCGACCGGCATGGTTGGCGAGCTCATGCGCTCCATCCTCGCCGAGCGCGAGTTCCCGGTCGAATCCATCCGCTACTTCGCCACGGCTCGCTCGGCGGGCAAGCGGCTCCCGTGGAAGGGCACCGAGATCGCCGTCGAGGACGCATCGACGGCCGACTACGCGGGGCTCGACATCGTCTTCTTCTCGGCTGGCGCGTCGACCTCCCGCGCGCTGGCCCCGGTCGTCGCCGCCGCCGGCGCCATCGTCATCGACAACTCGTCGGCGTGGCGCATGGACCCCCAGGTTCCCCTCGTGGTCTCCGAGGTGAATCCCCGAGCGCTCGACGCCATCCCCAAGGGGATCGTGGCCAACCCGAACTGCACCACCATGGCGGCCATGCCCGTGCTCGCGCCCCTGCACGAAGCCGCGGGCTTGCGGCGGCTCGTCGTCAGCACGTACCAGGCAGTGTCGGGTGGCGGGCTCGCGGGCGTGCGCGAGCTGGACGCGCAGATCCGCGCTGCCGGCGACGATTCCTCGGCGCTGGCCCACGACGGCGCCGCATGCGAGTTTCCGCCGCCCGAGAAATGGGCGGTGCCGATCGCATTCAACGTCGTCCCCCTGAACTACCAGGTCGTCGAAGACGGCTACACCGAGGAAGAGATCAAGCTGCGCGACGAGACGCGCAAGATCCTCGAGATTCCCGATCTGCTCGTGTCGAGCACCTGCGTTCGCGTGCCCGTCTACGCGGGTCACTCCCTGTCGATCAACGCGGAGTTCGAGCGCGACATCTCGGTCGATGCCGCGCTCGAGCGGCTGCACAAGGCCGAGGGCGTCGTCGTCACGGACGTGCCCAACCCCCTGGAGGCGACGGGCCGCGATCTCGTGTATGTCGGCCGCGTTCGCCGCGATCCGACGGTCGAGCACGGTCTCGCGCTCTTCGTCTCCGGCGACAATCTGCGCAAGGGCGCCGCGCTGAACGCGGTGCAAATCGCGGAGCTGCTCCTCCCCGAGCGCCTCGCCCGCACGTCGCGCCGCTGACCGCTCCCCGTTCCGATTCCGGACTCTTCTCGCTTCGCTCCGCGGGGATTCGCGGATCAGGTCAGTGTCGGGCGCAGAGCCTTCGACTCGCACCGGCATTCGAAACCAGGCCAGAGAGCCGCGAAGGGATGCACGCAATCGCGAACTCACCGACGGCGCGTCACCG
>CAZMKX010000916.1:0-1532 GCA_964566375.1 uncultured Myxococcales bacterium | reverse complement strand
GAGCGCTGCGTGCTGATGCTCGGGTACTTCGAGGGACTCTCGCAGAGCGAGATCGCCAGCCAGCTCGGCGAGCCGCTCGGAACCGTGAAGACCCGCATGCGCCGGGGGCTCGCGCACCTGCGCACGGCGCTCGTCGACGAGCCCGGAGAAGGAGACCTCTCGTGACCTGCATCGAGCGACGCGACGCGATCTTCCTGTTTGCCGCAGACCAGCTCGACGGCGCCGAGCGCGACGAGCTTCGCGCGCACCTCGCGACGGACTGCCCGCGCTGCCTGGGGTCGCTCGCGGCGGCGCAGGCCACGCTTGCGAACCTGGCGCTCGCGCTCGAGCCGATCGAGCCGCCGACTTCGCTGCGGGAGCGGCTGCGCGCGCGCGTTCTCGCGGACGCTCCGGCTCGCCATGCGCCGGCGCGAAGTGACTGGCGCCGGCCCGCGCTCGCGGCCGGCATCGCGGCGCTCGTCGCCTTCGGCCTCGGCCGGCTGACCACGCGCCCCGAGCTCGACCGCCTGCAAGGCGAGACCGCGGCAAACCGCGCTGCGCTCGAAGTCCTGGCGTCGCCGAACGTGAGCGAGCTCGACCTCTCGGGCCAGGCGCTCGGCTTCCGCGGCTGGGCGCGCATGTACTACGACCAGGGCACGCGCGACTGCTACCTGCGCGCGGCCGTGGTCAACCGGCCCGCCGACGGCGAGAGCTACGTGCTCTGGTTCACGAGTGCCGACGGCGTGCCGACGCGCGGTGGCGTGCTGGAGCTCGACGAGAACGGCGAAGCGGTGCTGCTGACCGAGATGCCGCCCGGCGTCGACGTCTCCGCGCCCGTCTACGTGACGCCGGAGCGCGATCCGACGGTCGAAGCGCCGACCACCAAGCCGCTTCTCGTCGGCCTGATGGACAGCATCTAGCCCGTCCGTTCCGCGTGTATGATCCGCGCATGGCGGATCTCCTCGCGCTCTCGGCGCGCTACATCGACGACGGAATCTACGAAGGCCCCGGTTCGGTCAACCGCACGACGACGGAGCTCTCGGAGCTTGCCGACGGGATCGCATTGGTCGAGGCGTTCTCGCACGTCGTCGTACTGCGCACGACCGACGGACTCGTGCTCTTCGACACCAGCCTCGAGGCCTTCGGCGGTCCGATCGTCGCGTCGCTGCGGCGCTGGTCCGACGCGCGTGTACACACGATCGCGTACACCCACGGGCACATCGACCACGTCGGCGGATCGCAGGCCTTCGTCGAGGACGCGCGCGCCCGGGGACACGCGCCGCCGCGCTTCGTCGCCCACGAGAACGTCGCGCCGCGCTTCGCGCGCTACGCGCGCACGAACGGCTGGAACAAGGCGATCAACCAGCGCCAGTTCGGGCGCGGCGGAATGGTCGGCGCCGCGGACGCCCCGTTCGGCCCGAAGACGTGGGTGCGTCCGGACACGAGCTTCCGCGAGCGGATGCGCCTGCGCGTGGGCGAGCTGACGCTCGAGCTGCGTCACGCGCGCGGCGAGACCGACGACCACCTCTACGCCTGGATTCCCGAGCGCAGGG
>CAZMKX010000915.1:0-1533 GCA_964566375.1 uncultured Myxococcales bacterium | reverse complement strand
GCAGTTGCCCATCACGACGGTCGTGACGCCGTGCCAGCACGAGCACGTGCCGAGCGGATCCCACGCAATCTGCGCGTCCATGTGCGTGTGGCCGTCGACGAAGCCCGGGGCGACGACGTGCCCCTCGGCGTCGATCACGTCGCGGGCGCCCTCGCGGATCCGACCGATGCGAACGATGCGGCCGTGCGCGATGCCCACGTCGGCGCGGAAGCGGGCCGAGCCCGATCCATCGATGACGGTCCCGTTCCTGATCACGAGGTCGTAGTTCATGGCTCCTCCGCGCTAGGCCGAGCCTCCACTCTAGAGCGAACGGCGGCGCTAGTCGAATCGGAGTTGCTCGCTTATGATCGGAAACCGGAGGCGCGCGGTCCGAACGGCCATCGGCGGGGGTTCCTGATGCGATTCAACCTGTTCATGTACTGCACGGTCGGCCGCCGGGCGGAGCTCGAGGCCGGCATGGCCGGGCAGCGCGACGACCTCTACCAGCGCATGCTTGCCGAGATCGCGGAGTACGCCGCCTTCGCGGACCAGGCCGGGTACGCCGGCTTCGGCCACCCGGAGCACCATCTGCAGATCGAGGGGTTCGAGGCGAGCAACGACCCCACGCTCATGGCCATGTGGCTCGGCCAGCACACGAAGCGGCTGCGCGTGATCACCTGCGGCTTCGTCTCGACGACCCACAACCCGCTGCGAACCGCAGAGGCGATCGCGACGCTCGATCACATGCTCGGCGGTCGCTTCGGCGTCGGCCTGGTGCGCGGCTACCAGGCTCGCTGGGTCGACAACTTCCGCATTCGCCCGGAGCTGCGCGCCGTCGGCCCATGGAATCGCGACGAGGCCGACGATCTACTCAATCGCGAATACTTCAGCGAGTACGTCGAGGTCGTGCTGAAGGCGCTGCGTGAGCCGACGTTCCACCACCGGGGCAGGTTCTGGACGTTCCCGCCTGAGAACTTCGTAAACCCCCACGAGCACCGCGTCTACGTCGACTACGGCCGTGGCGTGGACGCCGACATGCGCGTGCGCGAGGTCGGCATCGCGCCGCGCCCGCTCCAGAAACCCCATCCGCCGCTCTACGGCGGCTTCACGCACAGCCTGCGCTCGGCGCTTTTCTGGGCGCGCTACGGCGGCAAGCCGATCGTGCTGTCCTCGAACCTCGAGTTCTGCCAGAAGCTGTGGTCCGCCTACCGGCAGGAGGCCGAGCGGTACGGCCGCTCGGTCGCCCCGGGACAGGAAGCGGGCTGGGGAGGGATCCTGGTCACCGCGCCCACCGACGCCGAGGCGCAAGAGTGGGCCGCCGACATGCGCTGGTTCTGGGAGCGCTGGTCGGTACCGTTCGGGCAGGGCCTGCCCGAGCTCCTCGTCGGCTCGCCCGACACGATCTCCCGGCGCATCGAGCAAGCCGGACGTGCGGTCGCCATCGACGAGTGCTTCTTGCTGATCCCGCAGGGTCTTCACGACCGGGACCGGATCCTGTGCTCACTCGAGCTGTTCGCAGACAAGGTGATGCCGCGCTTCGCGGCTCGGCCCTGA
>CAZMKX010000914.1:0-1536 GCA_964566375.1 uncultured Myxococcales bacterium | reverse complement strand
CTCGAGCCAGGCGAGGTCGGTCGGCTGCAGGATGAAGTCGTCCTTGTTCGTGAACACGTAGACGCGCGGATCGTTGCGCAGCCCGGCTTCCTGGCTGTACAGGTTCGCCTTGGCGAAGAGCTGCTCGGTCGTCTCCGCGCCGTTCTCCTTGCCGACGAAGTACGGAATCGCGAGCTCGTCCATGTAGCGCTTGAGCGTGGTGCTCTCGACCTCGACCGCGAACGGCCCGCGGAAGACGCCCTCCGGCTGCTTGACCAGCGGGAGCGATTTCCCGCCCTTCTGCGAGCACGCCGCGATCGCCTGCATCGTCATCGCGCGCGACGAGAGGCCGATCAGGAAATCGGAGCCCTGGCGCGTGAACGGCAGCGTCTTGTGCTTGCGGATCAGCGCCGTGTCCTCGTCGCTGCCCTGCGCGATCACGAACGCCTTCTTGACGGCGTCCAGCGTATTGTCGCGGCGCTCGCCGGCGGGCCACTCGAGCGGCGCGTCGAAGTACTGGTCGAAGAGCCCCGCCGCGTACTCGAGGTTCACCGCCGGGTTGATCGCCACGATGCGCTCGAAGTGGAGCGCGCCCGGCCCGCTCGCCTTGCGCTCGATCTGCGAGACGAAGAGCGACGCGATCCCGCCGAGCGAGTAGCCCATCAGCGACGCGCTCGTCACGCGGCCCGGGTAGCGGCTCTCGATGTGCGCGCTGATGTGGTTGAGCGTGCGGTAGATGTCCTCGGCGTCGCTCGGCGTGTAGCCCGGATACGTTGCGCTGAGGCCGGTCAGGATGAACTCGGGGTTGAACGGGTTGCTGATGATCACCGCGGAGTAGCCGCGGTTCCAGGCCGACTCCGCCAGCTTCACGGCGTTGGTCGTCGTGCGGTGCGAGCCGATGCCGGGGATGATGTAGACGATCGGCGCGGGCTTCGGCTGCAGCCACAGCGAGTAGGGCACCGCCTCCCCGGTGGTCACGATCTCGACCGTCGGGTTCTCGTCCATCGCCGGGAAGTCGGGATCGTTGAGCTTGGTCAGCATCGCGCCGAGCGACGGATTCGGATCGGCATCCGTCCAGGCGATTTCGGGGATCTGGTAGTTGTTGACCTGGATGTCGCGGTTGATCGCCCAGAGCGTCCGGACCGGCAGGTACAGGTCGACACCGCTCTCGACCATCATGTCGTACGTGTTGACCCGCGAGCTGAACGCGTTGACCGTGAAGAGCGCGAAGACGGCGCCGAACGTGTTCACCCACATGGTCGGCGAGAGCGCCGTGTCGAACACCTTTCCCACCGCGTCGCGGCCGCTGCTGGGGCCGAGCAGCGGCAGGAAGAAGTAGAAGCCGGGGCCGATGCCCCAGCGACCGAAGGCCTGGCCGACGTCCTCGTCGCGCGTGGGTATGCCGATCTTCTTCGACACGTCCATGAAGCCCGCGACGCCCGCGGTGGTGTTGACCAGGAAGTTCCCCGTCTCGACGCCCGCGTCCACGATCTCGCCCTGCAGGAGCAGGCTCACGAAGCGGTCGGGGAACTCGAGGTTGTAGGCGAAGTTGTCGAT
>CAZMKX010000913.1:0-1538 GCA_964566375.1 uncultured Myxococcales bacterium | reverse complement strand
TCCTGAACGGAAAGGCGCCGGGGCCGAAGTGCGCGACCTGTCCGCTGACGTGCACGGCGGGAGCGAGCGGGACCTGCTTCTAGCGCGCGACGCCAATAGGTGTACCGGGTAGGAGCTCCGGCGAGATCCGGAGACTGCTCCGGGAGAGGTTCAGATCCGACCCGATCGGGTGTAGACTCGGGGGCGATGACCCGGCGAAGGGCGCTCGACTGGGTGCTGCTGGTCGTCCTCGTGTCCTCGTGGGCGGTGGTGTTCGCTCGCGGTTTCAGCGACGGGTTGCACACGGGGCGCGGCAAGCTGCTGGTCTGGATCGCCTCGGCGGACTCGGACCAGACCTACCCCAACGTCGTGCGCACTCGGATCGCAGAGCTCGAGCCCGGGGATCTCGTGGAGGCGGTCGACGGCGAGAGCATGCGCGGGGCGTCCGCTCTGCGCCTCTACGACCGCGCGATGAAGCACGCGCGCGCAACCGGAGAGACGAACCTCCGCGTGAGCCGGGATTCCGTTTCTCGCGACGTCGCGATCGGACTCACGCCCTCTCGCTTCTGGTGGATGCCCTTCGTCTCGTCGACCGCGATGATGCTCGCGAGCGGCTTGATCCTCGTCCTCGCGCCTTCCTGGTGGCTCGCGCGGGGTCTCCTGCTCGCCACCTGGTTCTTTGCGGCCGGCGCGGTCGCATGGGAAACGAGGGTTAGCCCGTCGGGAACGGCGTTCGAGGTGACCTTCGCGCTTTTCGCGCTCGCAGCGGGCGCTGCGCTGACGATCTGGAACGCGCAGGACTACGCGCAGTCAGCGCGCCCCGTGCGAAAACGCTTGCGGCTGGTCCCCATCGCCGCCGCGGCCCTCTACCTCGCAAGCTACGCCGTGCGCTTCCATCTCCCTTACAGGGCGGCGCTATATGACGGGGTTGCCCTCGGCGCGGTCGGGTGGTTCTGCGTCGCCGTCCTATGGACTCTCACGCGCGCGTATCTCCACGCCGGAGCGCTCGAGCGTCGACAGATCCGCTGGTTCGTCCTCGGCTTCTACGTCACGCTCATCGGTACCGTGGCAAGCATTGCTCTGGGGCTGCGCGGAAGAGGCGAAGAGGCCCGCATCCTTCAAGGGGTGTGCGGGCTCGCAATCCCGGCCGGGATCTTCGTCTCGGTCGTCGGCTACCGCTGGCTCGACGTCGACCGACTGCTCAGCGCGGCCGCGTCGTACACGATCCTGGGGCTCGTCGTTCTGGGTGCGGCGCTCGCCCTCGCGCCGCGAGTGGCCGTCGCGGCCGGACCGGCGCTCGGCCTCGATCCGCAAGCCGCACAGTGGCTGCTCGTGATGGCGCTCGCCGTTGCCGTCGTTCCCGCGCATCAGCTGGTCCGGCCGCGCGTCGAGCGAATCCTCTTCACCGCGCGACACCAGCGGATGTTGGCGCTCGATCGCCTGCTCGACGACGTGGGAAGTTGCGAGAGCGTGGACGAGCTCGTGCGCATGCCCGCCGAGCGCGTCGATGCGCTGTTCGAGCCGGAGTCGATCGTCCTCTACACGCGCGTGGAGTCGGA
>CAZMKX010000912.1:0-1540 GCA_964566375.1 uncultured Myxococcales bacterium | reverse complement strand
GGTAGAGCAGCCGGCCCAGCCGCCGGCCGTTCTCGCGGTACTGCTCGATCGTGTCCTCGTTGTGGATGCCGCTCACGAGCCGCTCGTAGCCGATGAAGAGCAGCGCCATTCCGGGCGCCTCGTAGATCCCGCGGCTCTTGGCCTCGATGATGCGGTTCTCGATCTGATCGCTCATGCCCAGTCCGTGGCGCCCGCCGATCGCGTTCGCGTCGAGCAGGAGCTGAACCGGATCGGTGTAGGTCATGCCGTTCAGCGCGACGGGCTGGCCCTCGTCGAAGCGGATCGTGACGGTCTCGGGCTTGACGACGACGTCCTCGCGCCAGAACGCGACGCCCATGATCGGGTTCACGATCTTGATGCCGGCGTTCAGCCGCTCGAGGTCCTTGGCCTCGTGCGTCGCGCCGAGCAGGTTCGAGTCGGTCGAGTAGGCCTTCTCGACGCTCATCCGGTACGCGAAGCCCGCGCGCTCCATGTACTCGGACATCTCCTTGCGCCCGCCGAGCTCGTCGATGAACGCCTGGTCGAGCCACGGCTTGTAGATACGCAGCCCCGGGTTCGCGAGCAGCCCGTAGCGGTAGAAGCGCTCGATGTCGTTGCCCTTGTACGTGCTGCCGTCGCCCCAGATGTTGACGTCGTCGTCCTTCATCGCGGCGACGAGCAGCGTGCCGGTGACGGCACGGCCGAGCGGCGTGGTGTTGAAGTACGGAAGCCCCGCCGTCGAGATGTGGAACGCGCCGCACTGCAGCGCCGCGATGCCCTCCTGCACGAGCGCGCGCCGGCAGTCGACGAGCCGCGCGCGCTCGGCGCCGTACTGGAGCGCCTTGCGCGGGATCTCGTCGTAGTCCGGCTCGTCCGGCTGGCCCAGGTTCGCCGTGTAGGCGTACGGGATCGCGCCCTTCTCGCGCATCCAGTGCAGGGCGGCGCTCGTGTCGAGGCCGCCCGAGAAGGCGATGCCGACTTTCTCTCCGACGGGAAGGCTCTGCAGGATGGTGGCCACGGGGCTCCTCGGGGAATCGGGGTCGAGGCGAGAGACTAGCGCGTCGGAAGCGGGTGCCGCTCAGCGGCAAAGCCCCGCGTCGAACGTGTAGCTCAGCGAGTAGGGTCGACACGCGTAGCCCGGAGCGCCCGACCCCGAGACGTTCACGTAGATGGTGTACGCCTCCGTCTGTCCGGATCCGCAGGCGCCGTCGAGGTATTGCGACAGGGTCGCGCTCGTGCCCGCCGCGACCACGGAGCAGTATCCGGCGGGGAATACGCAGGTGTTCGTGTTCATGCAAATCCTGTAGGCGCCCGCGCCTGAGGGCACGGTGAGCGTCACGCGGATCTCGTAGTCCTCGTCGAACGAGAAGGATCCGCAGCCGCAGGAGTTGTCCGTCTCCGTCGCAGCGATCTGGTACTGGTCGACGTCGCCGCTCGCGAAGACGGTCATCGTGTTGAAGGTCTTGCTCTGGTCGCTCCCAACGCCCTCGAGTGCGTATGATTGAGCACAGCTCGGATTCGGCTCGAACGCATCTGCGAATGCGCCGTTGTCGATGGTGCC
>CAZMKX010000911.1:0-1549 GCA_964566375.1 uncultured Myxococcales bacterium | reverse complement strand
GCGCGATGCCTTTCGCCTTCGCGCGCGCGGGGCCGACCTCCTGCCACAGCCCGGAAGGGTTCTCGGGCCCGCCGAAGACGGCGTCGGCGTTGATCATGTTCACGCGAACGCCGAGCGGCGCGCCCTCGAGCGCCGCAACGCGCGCGAGCTGGTGCGCGCCGGCCTTCGACGCGCTGTACGCGCCGAACTCCGCGCCCGGCGCGAACACGTTCTTGGTCGAGACCAGCACGATCCCGCCGCCGGTGCCCTGGCGGCGGAGCTGGTAGAGCGCTTCGCGGATCGTCAGGAAGGCGCCCTTCAGGTTGACGTCGACCGCCGCGTCGAAATCCTCGAGATCGAGGTCGGCAAGCGCACCGGTGCGCGCGATGCCGGCGTTCACGACCACGAGATCGACGCCGCCGAAGAGCTCGGCCGCGCGCAGGAAGACGTCGCGCATGTCGCCTTCGTCGGTGACGTCGCCGTGCACGACCTCGCACGCGTCACCGCCGATCCGGCCGCGCACCGCCGCCAGTCGCGCGTCGTCGACGTCGACGAGCAGCACACTCGCGCCCGCAGCCACCAGCGCGCGTGCGACGCCCTCGCCGATCGCGCCCGCGGCGCCCGTGACGAGCGCGACCTGGCCCTCGAGCGGAAGCGGAGCCGCGCGGCCGAGCTTCGCCTGCTCGAGGCTCCAGTACTCCATGTCGAACAGATCGCTCTCGGAGATGCCCTCGTAGCGGCCGATCTCCGTCGCCCAGACCTTGCCGCGCACGGTGTGCACGGCGATGTCGGCGGCGATGCGCGCCGCGCGGCGAGTCTCGCCCACGCCCACGATCCCGATCCCCGGAAGCACGAGCACGCGCGGCGTCGGATCGAGCATCGTTCGCGTGACGCCCTTCGCCGCGACGTTGCGATCGAAGTACTTCGCGTATGCGAGCCGGTAGGCGTCGATGTCCTCGCGCAGCTTCGCGGAGAGCGCCTCGACGTTCCCGTAGGGCGGCCGCTCCACGAACAGATAGGGGCCCTTCGTGCGGATCACGTGGTCGGGTGTGAGCGGAGCCGTCGCGGCGAGCTCGGGCCCCTGCTCCGCCGCAGCGAAATGCAGGATCAGATCGGAGCTGCGGTGCTCGAGCACGAAGCGCCGGTACGGGCGGTCGAGGTCGCCGGTGCGCACGGCGAGCGCGCCGCGCACGACCGAGGCGATCTCCTTCCACTCGCGCATGGCCACCACCGGTCGCGCGTCGAGCGGGCGGCGGCCCTCGGTCTGCTCCTCGAGGTACGCGTGGGCGCGCCCGACCAGCGCGACGTGCCGCTCGTAGCTCGTCTTCGCGTCGTCTCCGAACGTGAACAGGCCGTGCTTCTCGAGCACGAGCCCCTCCACCTTCCGATTCCGGTCGAAGACCTGCGCGGCCCGCACGGCGAGCGCAAAGCCCGGCATCGTGTACGGAACCCAGCCGATGCGATCGCCGAAGAGCGCGCGCACGCGCTTTTCTCCGTCGGGCTGGTTCGTCAGCGCCAGGATCGCGTCGGCGTGCGAGTGGTCGACGAACTTCGCGGGCAGGAACGCGTG
>CAZMKX010000910.1:0-1551 GCA_964566375.1 uncultured Myxococcales bacterium | reverse complement strand
AGCGCGTGCAGGAAGCCGAGCAGCCGCCACTCGCGCCGCACGGCGCGCGGGAAGTCGCGCGCGACGAACCCGCCGATCCCGCGCCACGGCGCCGTTCGCGCCTGGTAGAGCAGGCGGTGCCCCGCGAGCGCCAGGTCGTTCAGCTCCGCCACGAGCGCGGCCGAGAGCTGGCGGTCGCGCGCGAGCGCGAGGTCGTGACACAGCTGTCGGTAGAGCGCCGGCAGCTCGGCGGCGTCGGTCGCGTCGCCGCGCTCCAGCGCCTGCAGGAGCTTCGCGAACCGCTCCCAGCGGGCGCGACCCGCCGCTTCGAAGGCCGCGAGCTTCACGCGCCGCGCCCCACGAGGTGCGCGGCGATGGCGATCAGCCGCGCGCGCGGATCCGTGTCGCCCGCGAGCGCCCGCGGGATCGCGGCCAGCTCCGCCGCGCGCTCGGCGGAGAGACTCGACGAGCGCTCGGCGAACGCGATCACCGCCGCCTGCTCCTCGAGCGTGAGCGCGAACGGAGGCGCGACCGGAGTGACGTCCGGAACGGGAGTCAGCTTCGCGCGCGGCGTGTCGGCGTGAACCACGATCGTGCCTGCCGCCAGGTCACCCAGGCGGCGGAAGCTGGGATCGATCAGCATCGAGACCAGCCCCGCGAGATACAAGAGCGGCAGGAAGTCGGCGACCAGCAGGAAGTTGCGCAGGACGGACGACGACCAGCCGACGGGCGTGCCGTCCTCTTGGAGCACGCGCAGGCCCAGCGCGCGCTTGCCGGGCGTCTGGCCATGGACGGTGACCTCGAAGAGCACGGGATAGAACCAGGCCACACCGAACAGGCCGATCAGGAAGAGCCCCATGCCCAGGCCCTCGCTTCCGCCGAGCGAGCTCACGGCGACGTAGAGGCCCGCCACCATTCCGCCCTGCAGGCCCGTATCGAGCGCCCATGCCAGCGACCGCGGCACGGGCCCCGCGACGCGCAGGGCCAGGTCGACGCCTTCCGGGGTCTGCACGGCGTGGATGGTGTCGATCATCGGCCCGGGATCGTAGGTGACGGCGCGCATGCCGCCAAAGCACGCGCGCCCGTGCGATCGGCTACGCTTGCGAGCGATGGCCTGTTGTGCCTTCGCGCTCTTCGTCCTCGGGCAGATCGCCACGGGACTCCTGGCGCTGCGACGCGCCGTGCCGTTCGGCCTGCTCGGCCGACCGTCCGCCGCGCCGCGGCCGAATCCGGCCACGGCCTGGCAGCTCGCGGCGGAGTCGCCGCTCCCCCGGACGCGGGCCGGCGCGACGCGGCTCGCCTGGCGCGCGCCGGGCCGCGCGTTCGCCGTCGTCGCGCTTCTCGAGCTCGCGCTCGTCGGCGCCGCGGCGATCTGGGGGCTGCACGGCACACACGCCTCGGCACACGCTCTCGAGTCACTCGACGAAAACACGCTCTGGTGTGGAAGGATCCTGCCATGACGACGATGGACCACGTTTTTCCGGGCACCGTCACGACGCAGGGGAAGGGCCCCGTCACCGCCGCGCGTCAGCGGCGCACTGCGCTCGTCTACGGCGCGCTCTGCGTGCTCGG
>CAZMKX010000909.1:0-1558 GCA_964566375.1 uncultured Myxococcales bacterium | reverse complement strand
CCGGCAAGCCCGTGGTGATCGGCGAGGTCGGCTGGCCGTCGAACGGCCGCATCCGGCGCGGCGCCGTGCCGTCGCTCGCCACCGAGGCGACCTTCCTGCGCGAGTTCCTGAACCTCGCAAAGGCGAAGAACCTCGACTACTTCGTGATCGAGGCCTTCGATCAGCCCTGGAAGATCCCGGTCGAAGGCGGAGTCGGCGCGTACTGGGGCATCTGGGACCAGGCGCGCAACGCCAAGTTCGCCTGGACCGGGCCGGTCGTCGGCGTACCGAGCTGGCCGATCCTGTTCGCGCTCGCGACGCTCCTGCCGCTCGTGCCGCTGCTCTGGTTCCTGAACCGCTTCGAACGCTTCCGCACCCGGGGCAAGATCTTCTTCGCCGGCCTCGCGCAGGCTGCGGCGTCGCTCCTGGTCTGGGTCACCTATCTGACCGTCAGCCAGTACCACAGCGTCTACTCGGCAACCGCGTGGGTCGTCCTGCTCGGCGCGCTCGGCGCACTTTTCGTGATCGGAATCACAGAGGCGTTCGAGCTCGTGGAGCTGCTCTGGCACCGCAAGCTCGCGCGGCGCTTCCGGCCCGTCGCGCCGAAGACGCTCGAGCGGCTGCCGATGGTCTCGCTGCACCTGCCGATCTGCAACGAGCCTCCCGAGATGGTGCGCGACACGCTGAACGCGCTCGCGGCGCTCGACTATCCGCGCCTCGAAGTGATCGTGATCGACAACAACACGAGCGACCCCGGCCTCTGGAAGCCCGTTGCGGACCAGTGCCAGATCCTCGGCTCGCGATTTCGCTTCTACCACCTCGACAAGGTCGAGGGCTTCAAGGCCGGCGCGCTCAACTACGTGCTGGGTCTGACGCACCCCGAAGCCGAGATCGTCGCCGTGATCGACAGCGACTACGTCGTCCGCCCCGACTGGCTCGCGAACCTGGTGCCGTACTTCGCCAATCCGAAGATCGGCATCGTGCAGGCGCCGCAGGACTACCGCGACGGTCACGAGAGCGCCTTCAAGGCGATGTGCCGCTGGGAGTACGCGGGCTTCTTCCAGATCGGCATGGTCCACCGCAACGAGCGCAACGCGATCATCCAGCACGGCACGATGACGCTGGTGCGGCGCGACGCGCTCGAGGCGCTGGGCGGCTGGGCCGAGTGGTGCATCTGCGAGGACGCGGAGCTCGGTCTGCGCATGATGGAGGCGGGCTACGAGACCGCGTACGTGAACCAGTCGTACGGACAGGGCCTGATGCCCGACACGTACACCGCCTATCAGAAGCAGCGCTTCCGCTGGGCATACGGCGCCGTGCAGATCCTGAAGCGCCACTGGCGCGAGCTCGCGGGTCTGGCGCCGTCGAAGCTCACGCGCGCGCAGCGTTATCACTTCGTGGCCGGCTGGGCGCCGTGGTTCGCCGATGCGCTCAACACGGGAGTGACCGTGCTCGCGCTCGTCTGGACCGCGGGTCTCGTCACGCTGCCGAAGATCTTCGAGTTCCCGCTGCGCTTCTTCCTGTGCGCGTCGCTCGCGTTCTTCGCGCTGAAGGTCGGCAAGACGCTCTGGCTCTACGC
>CAZMKX010000908.1:0-1561 GCA_964566375.1 uncultured Myxococcales bacterium | reverse complement strand
GTGGAGCGCGTGCTGCAGGTCGGCAGCGCGAAGGGGGTCGCGCGCCTTCTGCAGCGCGCCGGGCGCTCGGGCCACTCGCCGGGGCGCGCGTCGCGCGTGACGCTGGTGCCGACGAACGCGCTCGAGCTGATCGAGGCCGCCGCCGCGCGCGACGCGGTCGCGGCCGCGCGCGTCGAGCCGCGCGACACGCCGTCGCGTCCGCTCGACGTGCTGGTGCAGCACCTGGTCACGATCGCGCTGGGCACCGGCTTCGTGCCCGCGGACCTGTTCGACGAGGTGCGCGGCTGCAGCGCGTACCGCGAGCTCTCCGGCGACGAGTTCGCGTGGGCGCTGGACTTCGTCACGCGCGGCGGGCCGAGCCTGGTCGCGTACCCGGAGTACCGCCGGGTGGTGGCCGACGACGCGGGCGTGCACCGCGTGCCGGAGGCGGCGATCGCGCGTCGCCACCGGATGTCGATCGGGACCATCGTCGCGGACGCGTCGATGTCGGTGAAGTACCTCACGGGCGGGCGGCTCGGGACGATCGAGGAGAGCTTCGTGTCGCGGCTGCGGCGCGGCGACCGGTTCCTCTTCGCGGGGCGCGTGCTCGAGCTCGTGCGCGTGCACGAGATGACCGCGTTCGTCCGGCGCGTGAGCGACGCGCGCGGCGCGGTGCCGCGCTGGAGCGGCGGGCGGATGCCGCTGTCGAGCGAGATGGCCGGCGCGGTGCTCGAGCGGCTCGCGCGCGCCGGCGCCGGCGAGTTCGACGGGCCCGAGATGGCGATGGTGCGCCCGCTGCTCGAGCTGCAGGCACGCTGGTCCGCGCTGCCGGGGCCGGGGACGCTGCTGGTCGAGGCGCTCGCGTCGCGCGAGGGCCACCACCTGTTCGTCTATCCGTTCGCGGGCCGCCACGTGCACGTCGGGCTCGGCTCGCTGCTCGCGTGGCGGCTCGCCGGCGGACGCGGGGCGACGTTCTCGATCGCGGTCAACGACTATGGGCTGGAACTGATGTCGCCGGATCCGGTCGACGTGTCGCCGCTGCGCGACGCGCGCGCGTTCTCGTCCGACGGACTCCTCGACGACGTGCTCGCGAGCCTGAACTCCGGCGAGCTCGCGCAGCGGCGCTTCCGCGAGATCGCGCGCGTCTCCGGCCTGGTGTTCCAGGGATTTCCCGGCGCGCCGAAGAGCACGCGCCAGCTGCAGGCGTCCGCGGGGCTGTTCTTCGAGGTCTTCCGCAGGCACGACGCGGGCAACCTGCTGCTCGGGCAGGCGCAGCGCGAGGTGCTCGAGCAGGAGCTCGAGCTCGGCCGCCTGCGCGCGACGCTGGCGCGCATCGCGGCGTGCGAGACGCGCTTCGTCGAGCTCGCGCGGCCGACGCCGTTCGCGTTCCCGCTGATGGTCGAGCGGCTGCGCGAGAAGCTCACGACCGAGAAGCTCTCGCAGCGGGTCGCGCGCATGGTCGCCGAGCTCGAACGGGCGGCGCAGCCGTGAACGCGCCGCTGCAGCGTCGTGCGTGACGTCCGCGGACACCGCCGCTGCCGATCGTCGGGCCGGTGCGCGCGGCGATAGAATCCACCAATGG
>CAZMKX010000907.1:0-1561 GCA_964566375.1 uncultured Myxococcales bacterium | reverse complement strand
CGCGCAGCGCGTGCTGCACGCGCGTGCCGAGCTGGCCGAGGATCTCGGCGGGAACGTCCTTCGGGCTCTGCGTCACGAAGAAGACGCCGACACCCTTCGACCGGATCAGCCGCACCACCTGGCCGACCTGGTCGAGGAACGCCTTGCTCGCGTCGCGAAAGAGCAGGTGGGCCTCGTCGAAGAAGAACACGAGCTTCGGCTTCGCGACGTCCCCGAGCTCGGGCAGCTCCGCGAAGAGCCTCGCCAGAAGCCACATCATGAAGGTGGAGAAGAGCGCCGGCTTGTCCTGCACGTCCTGCAGCTCGAGCACGCTCACGACGCCGCGTCCGTCCGGCGTCACGCGCAGAAGATCCTCGAGCTCGAGCTCCGGCTCGCCGAAGAACGCGAGTGCGCCCTGCTGCTCGAGCTCGACCATCTCGCGCAGCAGCACGCCCACCGTCGCTTTCGACATCCCGCCCAGGCCCGCGAGCTCCGACGCGCCTGCACCGGAGAGATGCTGCAGCACCGTGCGCAGGTCGGCGAAATCGAGCAGCTCGAGGCCTCGATCGTCGCAGTACTTGAAGACGAGCGAGAGCACGCTCGCCTGCGTCTCGTTCAGATCGAGCACCTTCGCGAGCAGGAGCGGCCCGAAGGACGAGACCGTCGCGCGCAGCTGCGCGCCGTGCGCGCCCGTCAGGCTGAGCAGCTCCACGGGACACGCGCCCGGTCGCCAGTCGAAGCCGGTCTGCTTCGCGCGCGTCGTCACCCGCTCGTTCGTCTCACCGGGCGCGGCGATTCCCGAGAGGTCGCCCTTCAGGTCGGCCAGGAAGACCGGCACCCCGCGACCCGAGAGCTGCTCGGCGAGGAGCTGCAGCGTCTTCGTCTTGCCGGTGCCGGTTGCTCCCGCGACGAGCCCGTGCCGGTTCAGCATCGCGAGCGGGACCCGCACGAGCGGCTCGGGATACGCCTCGTTCGCCTCGAGCGGAGCGCCGAGCACGACCGCTTCTTCCGCGTCCGGAAAGCTCGCCCGCGCCGCTTCGACGAGCTTGGGATTCACCGTCACTGTCACCTCCGGAGAATGTCGATCATACCGATCTCCGGGTGTTCTAGAAGCCGTAGCCGAGGCCGAGGATCACCGAGAGATCCTGCCGCTTCTTGTCGTCGGCGGGCGTCGAGTCCCACGTCCAGAGGACCTTCGATTCGCCGAAGAAGTCGCCCCAGATCTTGTAGCGCAGGCCGGTCTTCGTCAGGACCAACTGGTCGTGGCGGTTCTCGAGGCTCGGGAACGCGCTGCCGTTGTGGAAGAACGAGATGCCCGGATACATCACCCAGTCGAGATTCCACGCCACGCGCGCCGCGAGATAGTCGGTGTTCGGCGTGTCGTCGGTGTAGTTCTCACTCACCCAGGTGGGGCCGGCTTCCACGTTGAACTTGAACGTATCCGTTTCGAAGAACTGATAGCCGAGACCGACGCCCGTGGTGAGTCGAAGCGCCAGGTCGGCTACGCCATCCTTCTCGCCGCGGGCATTCGCGTACATGTACCACTTGGGACGGAAGAAGAGGTCGTACTGCAGGCTGCCGA
>CAZMKX010000906.1:0-1561 GCA_964566375.1 uncultured Myxococcales bacterium | reverse complement strand
ACGAAGTCCGGGCCGATCCAGTTCCAGAAGTTCCAGCGCTTCTTGCGCGGCCAGTGTCCCGACAGGTTCGCGCGGAAGAGCGGCTGGCGTGCGAAACCCACCGCGTTCGGATTCAGCCGACCGCGCGCGTCGCACAGGTCGACGGGTGAGGTGATCTCGCGTTCGACGTAGACGGCCTCGCGCACCCGGCGTGCGCCCGGACGGTCGAGGATGGGAAGGTGGTCGGGAAGGACGGTCATCGTCTCGCCTCGGCGCCAGCCTAGTGCAACGGGCCGCCGAAAGGGGACCCGGCCGCGTGCGCACGATTCTGCGCTCGGGCTACGATCGCCGCCCGTGAAGCGAATGCATCTCGTCGAGCTCGAAGACCTGCCGTGGGTCCCGGCCGCCGTCCGCAACGGCGGAACCGATCTGCTCGATCTCTTCTTCGCGCGAATCGGCTTCTACCGCGAGGTGGTCGACGTGTTCGTGCGCGCCCTCGACGCGGCGGGAGGCCGGCGGGTGGTCGATCTGTGCTCGGGCGGGGGCGGCGGCGCGCTCTACATGTCTCGCGCCCTGCGCGCGCGCGATCGCGTGGACGTCGCGTTCGTGCTGACGGATCGCCATCCGAGTGACTCGGCGCGCGAGCGCGTACGCGACGCCGGGGGACTCGAGTACCACCGGGAGCCCATCGACGCCTCGAACGTGCCCGCCAGCCTGCCGGGGCTGCGCACGATGTTCAGTGCGCTGCACCACTTCCGGCCGGAGGAGGTACAGCGCCTGCTCGCGGGCGCCGTCGCGTCGCGAACGCACGTCGCGTTCTTCGACGCCGCGGCCAGCCCCCTGCTGCGAAGAGTTCCCGTGGCGCTCGTCCCGCTCGCCGTCGTTCCCAATGCGCTGATCCTGTTCCTGCTGCCGTTCTTCCTGGTCCCGTTCGTCCGCCCCGCGCGCGCCTCCCTCTGGCTGCTCACCTATCTGCTTCCGCTCGTGCCCGTGCTCTTCGCCTGGGACGGCACGGTGTCGGCGCTCCGCGCCTACTCGCCCGAGGAGCTGCTCGCGCTCGCGCGATCGGTGCCGGGCGGAGATGGCTACGTCTGGGAGTCGGCCCGCGGCGGCCGGGCGCTCTACCTGACGGGCCGTCCGGCGACGTGAGCGCGGGCCCGAGCTCGGGCTCTCACGGCGCGAAGCTCGAGCGCGCCTTGATCCCCCAGTGGCCGTTCTCGCACGTCACGACGTAGATCGAATCGAAGCTTCCGATCACGCTGCCATCCGCGCGATAGCGAGTGAAGCGCGTGTCGAAGTGGACCTTGTCCGCGCCGGCGTGGATGACGTCCTGCCGATCCCACGCCGAGTGGTGCCACGCCTCGAGCGCGCCCTGCGCGAACATCCCGGGCTGGTGGTAGCCCGGCTCGATGATCGCGAGCGTGTTCGAGGCGAGCCGCACGCTCGGGAAGTTGAACGTCCTCTCGAACGCCGCGACGTCGCGCGCGTTGAACGCGGCCATGAATTCTTCGAGGCACTTCCGGGCGGCGGCGATCGAAGCGGAGAAGTCGGTCATCGGCGGCTCCATTCGGCTCGACGGGCC
>CAZMKX010000905.1:0-1562 GCA_964566375.1 uncultured Myxococcales bacterium | reverse complement strand
GAGCATCACCGAGTCGGGCTCGAGCGACCCGCGGCTGATGGCGAACGGCATCGGCCAGGCGATGATCGCGACGGTGCTCGGCCTCGGCATCGCCGTTCCGCTGCTCTTCATGAATGCGGGGCTCGCGACGCTCTCGCGCGGTGTCGTGCAGATCCTCGACGAGCAGAGCACGGGGCTGCTCGCCGAGAGTCTCGAGCGCCACCGCGAGGTGCAGCAGAGTGCTTGACGCGGCGCTCGAAGCGGTGAGGTGGCCGCTCGAAGCGGTCTCGAGCCTAGTCGACGAGGGCGGCCCGTTCGTGATCTGCATCTTCGCCTGCGGCCTGATCATGTGGACGCTCGTGATCGAGCGCATCTGGTATTTCTCGCTGATCCTCCCCGTGCAGGCCAAGGAGGTCATGGCCGCCTGGCAGGCGCGTAGCGAGCACCGCTCGTGGTGCGCGCGGCAGATCCGCACGGCGATGATCTCGCGCGTCAACAACGCGATGAACGCGAACCTGCTCGTGCTGCGCGTTCTGGTGCCGCTCTCGCCGCTGCTCGGGCTCGTCGGAACGGTGAGCGGCATGCTCGAGGTCTTCGACTCGATGGCGATCCGGGGCTCGGCCGACGCGCGCGCGATGGCCAGCGGAGTGTCCATGGCGATGATCTGCACGCTGACCGGACTGATGGTCAGCATCACCGGGCTCTATCCCGTGTACTACTTCACGTCGCGCATCCGTCGGGAGACGGAGCTGCTCGGCGACAAGCTGGTGTACTGAGATGCGCCTGCGGCGTCACTTCGACCACGACGACTCGACGGGTATCGACCTCGCGCCGATGCTCGACTTCGTCCTGAACCTCCTGATCTTCTTCATCATCACCGCGGTCTTCGTCAAGGAGGTCGGCTTGAACGTGAGCCGTCACGGCGGCGGGGCGGGTGGGCCGGCCACCGGCAAGGAGACCGGCAGCATCTCGGTGGTGCTCAAGCAGACCGGCGAGGTCCTCGTCGACGGGCGCGAAGTCGACGTGCGCGCGGTGCGCGCGAACGTCGAGCGCCTGCACGCGCAGAAGCCCGACTGGGGCGTGATGGTCACCACCGAGCAGAACGCGGAGTCGGGTCTGCTCGTCCAGGTGATCGACCAGGTGCGTCAGGGCGGCGTCGACAACGTGTCCTTCGGCACGTCGTCGAGGTGAGTCGTGCGCTCGCGTAGACACGCGGACGCATCCGGCGACGAGCACGGCATCGACCTCGCGCCGATGCTCGACTTCGTCCTGAACCTCTTGATCTTCTTCATCATCACGACGTCCTTCGTGCGCGAGGCGGGCATCACCGTGAATCGCCAGGAGGCGGTCACGGCCAGCCACGACGACTCGGGGAACATCCTGATCGCGATCCGCCCCAATGGCGAGATCTGGATGGATCGACGCCAGGTCGACCTGCGCGAGGTGCGTCCGATCATCGAGCGGTTGCACCTCGAGAGGCCCGAAGACACCGTCGTCGTGATCGCGGACAAGGCGGCAAAGACCGGCTTGCTCGCGCAGGTGATGGACGAGGTCACGCTCGGCGGCATCAAGGAGGTCGCGAT
>CAZMKX010000904.1:0-1573 GCA_964566375.1 uncultured Myxococcales bacterium | reverse complement strand
ACGGCGACGAGGTTGCGCGGCAGGATGCTCGCGCTGAAGCTCCGGCGCCGGAATCGGTCGTTCACGTCGGAGGCCAGCCGGTTCGCCAGCGCGGGCCGTCCATTGGTCAGCAGTCCATGGGCGGAGCCCTGCTCCTCCTCGCGATCCGTGCGCGCGAGAACCGACACGCGCACGCGGCGTACCATGGCCATGTTCGCGGGGATCGCGCCGCCCGGCGGATCGGGATCGTTCAACACGTTGACGGGAAACTCGGAGTCGCCGTCCTGCACGCCGTTCGCCGTTCCCGACGTGTCGAGCCAGTACTCGACCTCGAGGTCCTCGATCGACGTGGCGAGCAGGAGGCCGTTCCGGCGCAGCTCGAGTGCGTCCTGGTCGACCTCGTACACCTGCGCGGGCACGGCGCGGAGCTGGGCCGAGACGCCACCGGTGATGTACGCGGTCGCGTCGCCGTTCTCGTCCGCCTCGTCGTGGTCTTCGAACGAGATCGTGTTGCCCGCGATGCCGGTGATTCGGGCGCAGAAGGTCTCCGTCGGCGTGGCGATGATGATCCCGCCGCCGTTCCCCGCACCCGCCGCCGTCGGCGCCAGGAAGTCGCCCGTGCCGTTGCCGTCGACGTCGAGTGTGCTCACGTCGACCGAGCCCGAGGCGAGACCCGTCACCTGCGCGCCGTCGAAAGGGCGCGTGCGCGAGTCGAGCGGCGACGGCGTGCCCGAGAAGTCGAAGTACGAGGCGTCCGAGACGCAGAAGCGGTCCGCGTCCTCGTCGCCGCCGTCCACGCTCGAGAGGGCCGTCCAGCGCGAGACCATGAAGCCGGCCATGCGCGTGTCGTACGAGATCAGGTCGAGCGTGAGTCGCGCCTGCTCCTGCACGTCGAGCGCGCGCTCGTTGCTCACGTAGACGCGCTTCTGGTTGCTGAACACGATGAAGAGCTGCGCGGTGACGATGCCGAGCACGGCGACCGCAACCATCAGCTCGATCAGCGAGAATCCTTCCGCGCGGCGAATCTGGCGCGTCATGGTCAGTTGGCCCTCTTCACGGAGTTCAGCTGGACCTGGCGGATTCCGCCCTGCGCGTTGTCCCAGCTCACGGTGACGACGATCTGCGACAGGCCGACGGACGGCGTGTTCGGCGTGACGGTCACGCTGCGCGTAAACGTCGTCGCGTCTCCCTCCGAGCTCTTGACCGAGATCGGGTTCGCCGGGTCGTCGGTGGTGCCGGCGTTGATCAGGATCGGCGACCCGGGCGGAAGCGCCTCGAGGTCGTCCATCTGCTCGCGCGCCAGGAACATCGCCTGCTGCAGGTTCTTGCTCTTCGACGACATCTTGATCGCCGTCAGCTGCGCGACGGCGATCGAGAGCAGCCCGACACCGAGGATCGCCATCGCGATCATCGTCTCGAGCAACGTGAAGCCCGACTGGCTCTTCGACTCGGTGACTCTTCCGAAAATCCGCATGGCTAGTGCCACTCCCCGCTGCCGAGCTCCAGGCGCTGCACCTTCACCGAGCCGAGCGGCATCACGAACACGCCCAGAACCATGTCCTTGTTGTCGGTCAGGTAGATTCCGCCGGCGCCG
>CAZMKX010000903.1:0-1579 GCA_964566375.1 uncultured Myxococcales bacterium | reverse complement strand
ACGTTGCCAACGTGGTTGTCGCCGGTTCGAGTCCGGTCTCGTGCTCCATCCCCCACGACGCGGCCGTGCTGGCCTGCGTACGGCGCAAGCCATGTCGACACCCGTCCTGAGCCACCTCCAAGCCCTCGAGGCGGAGTCGATCCACATCATCCGGGAGGTCGCGGCCGAATTCCGCAACCCGGTGATGCTGTACTCGATCGGGAAGGATTCGGGCGTCCTGGCGCACCTGGCCCGCAAAGCCTTCTTTCCCGGCCGCGTGCCGTTCCCGCTGCTCCACGTGGACACGACCTGGAAGTTCCGCGCGATGTACGAGTTCCGCGACCGCTTCGCCCGCGAGCACGGGTTCGAGCTGATCGTGCACACCAACCGCGAGGCCAAGGAGCGGGACGTGAACCCGTTCGACTATCCGTCGAACGTCTACACGACCATCATGAAGACGCACGCGCTCCTGCAGGCGCTCGAGAAGGGCGGCTTCGACGCGGCCTTCGGCGGCGCCCGCCGCGACGAGGAGAAGTCGCGCGCCAAGGAACGCGTCTACTCGTTCCGCGACCGCAAGCACCAGTGGGACCCGAAGAACCAGCGGCCGGAGCTGTGGAACCTGTACAACGGCCGGGTACACAAAGGTGAGTCGATCCGGGTCTTCCCGATGTCGAACTGGACCGAGCTCGACACCTGGCTCTACGTGCACCGCGAGGGCATCCCCGTCGTGCCGCTCTACTTCGCGGCCGAACGACCCACCGTCGAGCGCGACGGGAACATCATCATGGTCGACGACGAGCGCTTCCGCCTGCGACCCGGCGAGAAGCCGGTGATGCGCACGATCCGCTTCCGCACGCTCGGCTGCTATCCGCTCTCGGGCGCGATCGAATCCGATGCCGCGACGCTCCCGGAGGTGATCCGCGAGATGCTCCTCGCGCGCGTTTCGGAGCGCCAGGGCCGCGTGATCGACTACGACGAGGAAGCGTCCATGGAGCGCAAGAAGCGCGAGGGATACTTCTAGCCGTGTTCGACCGCTCCCTCGCGACCGGCGACGTCGAGGCCTACCTCGTCCGCCACGAGAACAAGGAGCTGCTGAGGCTCCTGACCTGCGGCAGCGTCGACGACGGCAAGAGCACGCTGATCGGGCGGCTGCTCCACGACACGAAGCTCGTCTACGAGGACCAGCTCGCGGCCGTCGCGCGCGACAGCAAGAAGGAAGGCACGACCGGCGGCGAGATCGACCTCGCGCTGCTCATGGACGGCCTCAAGGCGGAGCGCGAGCAGGGAATCACGATCGACGTCGCGTACCGGTACTTCTCGACCGAGAAGCGCAAGTTCATCATCGCGGACTGCCCCGGTCACGAGCAGTACACGCGCAACATGGCGACGGGCGCGTCGACCTGCGACCTGGCCGTGATCCTGATGGACGCGCGCAAGGGGGTGCTGCCGCAGACCCGCCGCCACAGCTTCATCGTCGCGCTGCTCGGGCTGCGCCACGTCGTCGTCGCGGTCAACAAGATGGACCTCGTCGACTGGTCGCAGGAGGTCTTCGAGCGCATCCGCGCCGACTACGAGGCCTTCGCCGCGCGGCTCGACATCC
>CAZMKX010000902.1:0-1584 GCA_964566375.1 uncultured Myxococcales bacterium | reverse complement strand
TGTCGTCGAGCGAGCCGCGGGCGTAGAAGAAGCCGTCCTTCTCGAGCAGCGTGAACGGGTCCACCGTCCAGTCCTCGCGCTTGGCCTCGACGACGTCCAGGTGGGCGAGCAGCAGGAGCGGCTTCCCGGCTACGCCGCTCCCGCGCAGACGCGCGACCAGGTTCATCTTCCTGGGCGACGGGCCGACGACGGCGATGTCCGCATCGGGGATCCCTGCCGCGCGCAGGCGCTTCGCGACCGCTTCCGCGGCCGGCGTGGTGCTCCCGTGGTCGTGCGTCGTGTCGATCTCGAGCAGCTCCTCGTAGATCTCCCGCACGGCCTTCCGGTCGGCCTCCGAGATCGGCTCCCCGGCCCGGACCGGAGCGGAGAAGGCGGCGACACACAGGCAGGCGGCGAGGGCTCTCTTCATGAAGCCGAGTATAGTCAGGCGCGCCATGCCTCGCGGGAGACGCACATTCGCCGCGCTCTTCGGCGCGCTTTCGCTCTGGACGCTCGCGACCACGCGCGCGGCCGCGCAGGAGGCCGATGCCGACTCGGACGCGGCCCTGCTCGCCGAGCTCGACGCCGCGGACTCGGTCTCTTCGTACCCGGACCCGATCGAGCCCGTGAACCGGGCCACGCTCGGCTTCAACGAGCAGCTCGACCGATTCGTGATCGAGCCGATCACGCGCGGCTACGAGTTCGTGATGCCGGATCAGGCGGAGCTCGCAGTGCGGCGTGTCTTCAGCAATCTGGGCGAGCCGATCTCCTTCCTGAACCACACGCTCCGGCTGGAGCCGAAGCTCGCGGGGGAGACGCTCGCGCGCTTCGGCATGAACACGATCGGCGGGATCGGCGGCCTGATCGACATCGCCACGCCGGCGGGCCTGCCCGAGCACCACGCCGATTTCGGCGGCACGCTACACCGTTATGGGACGCCCAGCGGCCCTTACCTGGTCGTGCCCGTGCTCGGCCCGAGCACCGCGCGGGACGCCGTCGGCGACGCCGTCGACGGAATCCTGTCGCCTCAGCGGTACCTGCTCTCGGGCGCGGGACAGATCGTGATCGGAACCGGAAACGGCATCTCGGCGCGAAGCGAGCACGGTGAGTCGCTCGAGGCGCTTCGTGAGTCGTCGGTCGACTTCTACTCGGCGCTGCGCACCGCCTATTTCTTGAGCCGCGAGTCGGAGCTCGCGGGGATGTCCGGCGGGCCCTCCGCAACCTTGCGCTCGAGCGCGGAGACGAGCGCGTCGAACCCGTCGCGGTCGAGCACCGAGGTGTACTCGGCTCGACGGAGTGCCAGCTCCGACACCGTTCCGCCCAGATAGACGTCGATCACGCGCCAGCCCGACGGCGTCGCGCGCATGCGGTAGTCGAGATGCACGTCCTGGTCTGGCGCGTGCAGGACCGTGTGCACGATCTCGGTGCCCGCGATCGACGGCTCGGTGCCGAGCGTCTCGAAGCGCTCCGACTTGAAGGCGTTGAAGCGGGTCGCGTAGGTGCGCAGGATCAAGCCGCGGAAGACCTCGACGAAGCGCGTGCGCTGGGCAGCGTCGAGCTTCGCCCAGCCGGGCCCCAGCGAGCGCTGCGCCATGCCGGCGAAGT
>CAZMKX010000901.1:0-1585 GCA_964566375.1 uncultured Myxococcales bacterium | reverse complement strand
CTGCTGCGCCGCTTCGTGCGCTTCGTGGCGCGCCGGCCCGAGTTCATGCGCCTGATGAACGACGAGGGGAAGCGCGACGGGCCGCGCATGCGCTGGCTCGCCGATCACCACGTGCGGCCTACGACGGCGCCGCTGCGCGCGCTGCTCGCGCGCGCTTCCGCGCAGGGGATCCTGCCGAAGGTCCCTCCCGCGGTCCTCCAGTACATTGCCGTCGGCGCGGCCGGGCTGGCATTCAGCCAGGCGCCCGAAGCCGAGTACCTCCTGGGCACGGACCCGAAGAGCGAGGCCTATGCCGACGCGCACGCGGATGCGCTCGTGCGGATCTTTCTGTCGGACGGGTCGCCGTCCCGGAGCGCGCGCCGGCGCTAGAAGCGGTCTCAGGATCCCCGACCCGAGCCCGGCGCGCGAACTCGGCCCGAGATCGAGGCGCGAGCGCGCAGGCGTATCTCGTCGATACCCCGAGCGCTCGCAACGAAGAGATCGGGCCGAGGGCGTGTGCCCGGCGACGGGAGCGGGGTCTTGAGACCGCTTCTAGTCCTCGAGCCGCGCGCGAACCGCCTCCCAGGCGGATTCGAGCGCAGCGCTCGAAGCTTCGCCGGGGCCGAGTGCCGCGGCGATCACGAGCGTGCCCGTCGCGACGGCGGCAATTTGCGCGGCGTTCGCGCGCTCGCGCCGCGTCGCACGCCTGCGGGCATGCACGGCGGTTTCGCCGGGACCGCGCAGGAGCTCGGCGACCAGGGTCTCGAACGCGCGACCGTAAGCCGCGCGGACCGCGCGGCTGCCGCGACGCGCATCGGCCGTGAGCGCGGCGAAGCTGCAGTCCCGCGAAATCTCCTCGAGGTGATCCGGGTCGAGGTAGTCCCGAAGCAGCGCCCGCGTGCGAGCGCGAAACTGCGCTGGGGCACTGGCCGCGCGCGCGGCGAGCATGCGGATCAGCCCGTGGTCGGTCTCCACCACGGTCGCGAAGAGCGCGTCCTTCGAGGCGAAGTGCGCGTAGAAGCCGCCGCGAGTCAGCTCCGCCTCGGCCATCACCCCGTCGATGGTCGCGGCCTCGTAGCCGACGCGCCGGAACACGCGTCCGGCGCTGCGCACGATCCGTTCCCGCGTGCGCGCTTTGTGTTCCTTCGTGCGTGGCATTTCCCCAGCCATGATAATATGTCCATCGACATATAAAAACGGGGAGCCGTCATGCTCGAGCTTCTGCAGTTCCGCCACTCGCCCTACAACGAGAAGGTGCGCTGGGCGCTCGACTTGAAGCGCGTGCCTCACCGGCGCCGGAGCCTGCTGCCGGGACCTCACATGGGAGCGGTGAAGCGGCTGACCGGGCGAACGACGACACCGGTGCTCGTGCACGACGGCGGCGCGATCGATGGATCGGCGCGGATCATCGACTGGCTCGAAGCGCACCATCCCGAGCCTGCACTCCTGCCCGCGGATCCGGCGCTTCGCACGGAGGCGCGCCGGATCGAGACCTGGTTCGACGACGATCTGACGCCACGCATCCGGCGGCCGGTTCTCGAGGCGTTGCTCCAGCAGCCGGGCTACTTCGCGCGCGTCTTCGGCGACGGCGCGCCCGCGTGGAAGC
>CAZMKX010000900.1:0-1590 GCA_964566375.1 uncultured Myxococcales bacterium | reverse complement strand
CCGACGACGACGCGATGCGCGCGCGGTCTCACGCGGTCAGCGGCGCGCGAGCGGGCCCCGGAGGAGTTGGCCCGGGTAGCGGCCGGTATGCTCCCCGTTGCGCAGCAGCACCTCGCCGTTCACCACGGAGGCGGCGATGCCGTCGGCCTTCTGCACAAGCCGCACGGCCCCGGCGGGCAGGTCCCGGTGCACCTCCGGCATCCGTGCGCCGATCCGCTCCGGGTCGAACACGGTGACGTCGGCGGCGAGCCCCTCGCGCAGGAGACCCCGATCGTGGAACCCCCAGCTCGTCGCGGGCTCGTAGCTGACCATCCGAACGGCCTGCTCGAGCGTGAGTGCCTGCCGCTCGCGCACCCAGTAGCTGAAGACGTGTGTTTGCAGCGACGAATCCATGATCTGCGAGACGTGCGCGCCCGAGTCGGAGAACGTCACCACCGAACGCGGGTGCTTCATCATCTCGAGCACGTGGTCCTGGTTCTCGTTCGCGATCGGCTGCTGCAGGAACAGATCCATGTCGCGCTCCACGGCGAGGTCGAGCACGAGCTCCATCGGCGCGACCCCTCGCGCGCGCGCCAACTCGGCGACCGAGTGATTCGGGAGCACGGGCGAGTCCATCACGAGCAGATCGTCGAAGCCACCCGAGCGGATCTCGGCACCCACGGCCCGCGCTCCGGAGGAGCCGATCTGCGTGGCCTCGATCAGCCGCTTGCGCACGTCCGGATCGCGGAACGCCGCCTGCTGCTCGTGCAGCGGCTTCTGGCGCAGGTCCTTCCAGACCGGCAGGCGGTCCCAGGGCGTACGCGTCTTGAACGACATGATGACGTTGAGCGAGCGGCTGTGGACCTGCGCGAACATGCGTCCGCCCTGTAGGGCCGTCTCGTCGAGCAGTGTGAAGAACGGCCGCCAGTAGTCCGGCGCGCGGCGGCTGCTGAACATGCCCCAGGTGACCGGCACGCCCGTGTCGACCGCCAGGGTGCGCAGCCGCGCCTGGTAGTCCCGGATGCGCTCGGGGTCCATGCCGGTGTCTTCACCGGCGATCTCGAAGATGCCGGCTCCCATCGCGCCCATCTCCGAAACGAGCTGCCGCACCTCTTCCCAGTCCGCGACACGGCTCGCGACGGGACGTCCGTCGGGCGTCTGGTGGTTGCGGGTGCGCGAGGTCGTGAAGCCGATGGCACCGGCACGGATCGAGTCGCGCAGCTCGCGCTTCATCACCGCCAGGTCTTCCGGGGTCGCGCGCGCCTCGAACGCGCGCTCACCCATCGCATAGGTTCGCAGCGCCGAGTGCCCGACGTAGCCGCTGTAGTTGATGCCTTTGGGCAGGCGCTCCAGCGCGTCGAGGTACTCGGGGAAGGTCGACCAGGTCCAGTCGATGCCTTCCTCCATCGCTTCTGCGGCGATGTCCTCGGCGCGCTCGAGGTTGCGCATGACCAGATGCTTCTGCTCCGCGGGGGCGGGAGCGAGCGTGAAGCCGCAGTTGCCCATCACGACGGTCGTGACGCCGTGCCAGCACGAGCACGTGCCGAGGGGATCCCAGGCGATCTGCGCGTCCATGTGCGTATGGCCGTCGACGAAGCCCGGGGAGACGAC
>CAZMKX010000899.1:0-1591 GCA_964566375.1 uncultured Myxococcales bacterium | reverse complement strand
GATGTGCTCGAGGTCGGCGTACGAGAGCGCGCCCACAAATCCGGCGTCGTGCTTCCCGAAGCGTCCGGCCCGCCCGCCGATCTGCCGCACTTCGCTCGACGACAGCCGCGTGTCCTCCCGGCCGTTCCACTTCCACGTCGTGTAGAAGACAACAGTTCGAATCGGAAGGTTCAGACCGAGCGCGATCGCGTCGGTTGCAACCAGCACGCTCGTCTCGCCGCTGCGGAACCGGCGGGCCTCCTCGCGGCGGACCTGCGGCGACAGGTTGCCATAGATGACCGACACGCGATGACGGTGCTCGAGATACTGCTTGAGGCCGAGCACGTCGCGGCGCGAAAAACACACGATCGCAGTGCCCGGCGCGACATCGTCGAGATCGGTCACCTCATCGTGGACCTCGAGCGGCGTGAACCGCGCGAGCTCGACGATCTCGAGCGGCTCGCCGAGGTATTCGGCGAGCTCGCTGACGAGCGGGACGGCGTCGGGCGAGCCCGTCATGATGACCTTCGACGCCGGCGCGCCGATGACGGCCGCCGACCATGCCCATCCGCGGTCCGGATCCGACAGCAGCTGCACCTCGTCGACGACGACCGCGTCCACGATTCGGTCGAGGTTGAGCATCTCGATAGTGCTCGATGTGAACGACGACCCCTCGCGCAGGTCGCGCTCCTCGCCGGTCAGAAAGCTGGTGACGCATCCGCGCTTCTCGAGCTCCTCCTGGCCCTCGAGCGCCAGCAGCCGCAGCGGCGCGAGATACGCTCCCGACTCGCCCTCGGCGAGCGCGTTGAGCGCGTGGTAGGTCTTCCCGCTGTTCGTCGGTCCGACAAGGAGCATCAGTTTGCGCTCGAGCGAACGCGCCGTCGTGAAGAAGTCGGAGTAGTGCGCGAACCGCGCGCGCACGAGCAGGTCCTGGACTGCCTCGGTCTCGCGCGCCTGCTTTGTCAGCCGCTCGACGAGCGCCTTGATGCGAGACGCGACCGCCTGCGGCTCGAACCGCTTTGCAGAAAACTCGGTTCGGAGCGTGTTCGAGAGCAACCTCGTGTCGAGCCCGGGGATCGATTCGATCTTGGCGATTCGCGACGTGAGATTTCCCATCACGCGTTCGAGCTCGGCGTGCTCATCGTCGATCTGCTCGGCCACGTAGGTCTCGGCGATCGCGGTGAAGACGTCGAAGGGCTGGCGGAACAGCGCTTCGCGAAGATCGCGCGGAAGCGAGACCTTCCGATCCATCCGCGCGGTGAAGACCTCGCCGAGCGCCGTCACGTGCGGCTGGATCGTGTAGACGAGCACCGGGTTGCGACGGTCGCCGGCGACCGTCCACTGGCCTTCGCGCGATGCGCGTCCCGCGCGCAACAGGTCGCGCCTGCGCGACCAGATGAGGTCGGCGGCGATGTCGTGAAGGCTTTTCCGAAGCGTTGCGAGCGCACGTTCGCCCGAGCTCTCGAGACGCTGGACGGCGTGGTCGACGAGGGATGCGCGGACGCGCTCGACGTCCGTCGGTTCAGTGAATTCGACGAGCGCCACGGTCTCCTCGATCGTTCGTCCGGCGTCGGCGATCGTCGCAAAGAGCCTGACTCGTAGCTCGGACACC
>CAZMKX010000898.1:0-1592 GCA_964566375.1 uncultured Myxococcales bacterium | reverse complement strand
CAGGACTTCGTGAAGGCGAAGCTCTCGCCGCACAAGTATCCTCGACGGCTGGAGTTCGTGGACGAGCTTCCCAAGACGGCGACCGGCAAGATCCGGCGCCACCTTCTGCGCAAGGGGACCGGATGAAGCGCCCGATTCACGAGGTCGATTTCGACTGGGAGATCCACGCCAAGGGCACGCCGCAGGAGCTTCGCGCGAAGGCGCTCTGCGACGTGGGCGGGCGGGCGAGGATCGGCGTCGGGCTTCTCGAGCTGCCGCCGAGCTGCGACACGAAGCCCGCGCACTGGCACAGCCTCGAGGAGGAGCACCTGTACGCGCTCTCGGGCCGCGCGACCCTGCATCTGGGCCCGTACTCGTACGAGCTCCGCGCGGGCTCGTACGTCTGCTTCCCGGCGAGCCAGGCGTTCACGCACTTCCTCGAGAACAAGGGCGCCGAGCCCTTCCGCTACCTGATGATCGGCGAGCGCATCGCCGGCGACGAGGTACACCGATGAGCGTCGTCTCGGACGGGATGCCGCGCAGCTTCGAGACCGCGCCGGAGCGCTACCGGCACTGGCGGCTGGCGGTCGACGGCCGCGTGGCGCGGCTCACGCTCGCGGTCGACGAGGCAGGCGGGCTGATGGAAGGCGTGCCGCTCAAGCGCAACAGCTACGACCTGGGCGTCGACGTCGAGCTGCGCGACGCCGTACAGAGGCTGCGCTTCGAGCACCCCGAGGTCGGCTGCGTGGTGGTCGACAGCGCCTTGCCCGAGGTGTTCTGCGCGGGCGCGAACATAGGCATGCTGGCGCGCTCGTCGCACCCGCTGAAGGTGAACTTCTGCAAGCTCACCAACGAGACGCGCTTCGAGATCGAGGACGCCACGCGAGCGGGGCAGCGCTGGATCGCCGCGCTCTCGGGAACCGCGAGCGGGGGCGGCTACGAGCTCGCGCTCGCCTGCGACCGGATCCTGCTCGTGGACGATCGCCGGGCGGCTGTGAGCCTGCCGGAGCTGCCGCTGCTCGCGGTGCTGCCGGGAACCGGCGGACTGACGCGGCTCGTCGACAAGCGCGCGGTGCGGCGCGACCTGGCCGACGTGTTCTGCACGCTCGAGGAGGGCGTGCGCGCACCGCGCGCGCTCGCCGAGGGGTTGGTCGACGCGGTCGCGAAGCCGAGCGCGTTCGCCGAGCTCGTGCAGCGCGAGATCGAGGCCGCGCTCGCCGCGGCCGGGCCGTCGCCCGCCACCGAAGGCGTCGAGCTCGAGCCGCTCGAGCCGCGCGAGAGCGGGGGCGAGCTCGCGTACCGACACGTGACGGTGTCTCTCTCGGCCGAGACGCGCACGGCCACGATCGCTCTCCGCCTGCCCGCGAAGCCCGACCTGATCGTGGCGCTCCGCATCGCGCGCGAGCTCGACGACGCGGTTCTGCGCCTGCGCTTCCACCACCCGGAGCTCGGCCTCTGGCTGGTGCGCACGCAGGGCGACCCCGCCGACGCGCTGGCGCTCGACGCGGCGCTCGCGGGAGCGAGCTGGCTCGCGCGCGAGGTCCGCGCGCTCTTCGGCCGCGTCCTGAAGCGCGTCGAGAACTCCGCGCGCTCGTCGTTCGCGCTGGTCGAGC
>CAZMKX010000897.1:0-1600 GCA_964566375.1 uncultured Myxococcales bacterium | reverse complement strand
GGAGGCGTCGACTTCGCGCGGCTCGCGGGCATGAACCCGGCCGCGGTGATCTGCGAGATCATGAACGACGACGGCACGATGGCGCGCATTCCCGATCTCCGGATCTTCGCCGCGCGCCACGGCCTGAAGATCCTGACCGTCGCGGACCTGATCAAGTACCGGCTGCGCACCGAGAGCCACGTCACGCGCGCGGCCGAGGCCACGCTTCCGTCGATGTTCGGCGACTTCCGCGCGGTCGTCTTCAAGAACGAGATCGATCACGTCGACCACGTGGCGTTCGTGCGCGGCGAGATCCGCGCCGACCAGCCGACGCTCGTCCGGGTCCACAGCGAGTGCCTGACGGGCGACGCGTTCGGCTCGCTGAGCTGCGACTGCGGCGAGCAGCTGCAGACGGCGCTGAAGATGATCCAGGAGGAGGGCTCGGGGATCCTCCTGTACATGCGGCAGGAAGGGCGCGGGATCGGCCTTCTGAACAAGATCCGCGCCTACTCCCTGCAGGACTCCGAAGGGCTCGACACGGTCGAGGCGAACGAGCGACTCGGCTTCCCGCCCGACGCGCGCGACTTCGGCGTCGGCGCTCAGATCCTGGTGAACCTCGGCGTGACGAAGCTGCGGCTGCTCACGAACAACCCGAAGAAGCGCGCCGGGCTCGAGGGCTACGGCCTCGAGATCACCGAGCTCGTCCCGCTCGAGATGACGCCCAACGCGAAGAATCTCGAGTACCTGCGCACCAAGCGCGAGAAGCTCGGTCACATCCTCAATCTGATGAGCTGACGGGATGTCGGTCTCGTACACGATTCTCGGCGTGCTGATGGACGCGCCCGCGCACGGGTACTCGATCCGCAAGCACCTCGAAGAGACCTTCTCGAAGGACCTCGGCTTGAACGACGGGCAGCTGTATCCGGCGCTCGCGAAGCTCGAGAGCCAGGGTCTGATCGAGAAGGAGGTCGTCGAGCAGCGCTCGAGCCCGACCAAGCACCTGTACCGCGTCACCGAGGCTGGCCGCGAAGCATTCCAGCGCTGGCTCGAAGGCGCGGAGCCCGACGACGCCCGCGAGAGGGTCGGCTTCTTCTGGCGGGACGGCTTCCTGCAGCGCTGCTCCTACTTCGCCCGGCTCGACTTCGAGATCGTCGCGGAGCAGATCGAGGGACGCCTGGCCGAGACCGCGCGCTGCGCGCAGCGGCTCGAAGCCGCCCTGGCCGAGCTCGAGGCGCGCGAAGACGACCCGTACAGGCGTATGATCCTCGAGTACGGCGCGCGACTGCAGCGCATGCGTGAAAAATGGTTGGAAGAGCTTCTGGCGAGGGCCCGGAAGCCGAGCCGCACGAAGACGACGGAAGTTCGCGCCGGGCGCGCGCGCTAGGCCGCAAGGGAGACGGAATGTTCGATACGGTGGAAGACGTCCAGAAGCGCCTGCTCGACCAGAGCTACATCGCGGGCAACAAGATCGCGACGGTCGTGTATCTCGCGTCGAAGCTCAACAAGCCGGTGCTCGTCGAGGGCCCCGCCGGAGTCGGCAAGACGGAGCTCGCCAAGGCCGTCGCGAGCGCCGTGGGACGCAAGCTGATCCGCCTGCAGTGCTACGAGGGACTCGACGAGT
>CAZMKX010000896.1:0-1601 GCA_964566375.1 uncultured Myxococcales bacterium | reverse complement strand
TCAAGGGCTCGCACGGCGACTTCTGGGAGCGCATGGGGCACTTCTTCTCGCACGTCGGCGAGACGAACACGGCGTCGCTCGCGCTCGGCGCCGGGGCGCTCGCGCTGCTCCTGCTCGGCAAGCGTTACTTCGCGAACCGTCCCGTCGCGCTCTTCGTCGTCGTCGGCGGGATCGTCGCGGCGTCGCTCTCGGACCTGGGCAGCCTGGGCGTGAAGCTGCTCGGCGAGGTTCCCCAGGGGCTGCCCGGGCTCGGCTGGCCCGACCTGCCGCGAACCGTCGTGAACGAGCTGCTTCCGCTCGCGGTCGCGTGCTTCATGCTCGGCGCGGTGGAGACGGCGGCGATCGGCCGGATGTTCGCGCGCAAGCACGGCTACCGGCTCGACGCGAACCAGGAGTTTCTCGCGCTCGCCGGAGCGAATCTCGCCGCGGGATTCGGTCAGGGTCTCCCGGTCAGTGGAGGGATGTCGCAGTCACTGGTGAACGAGAGTGCAGGCGCGCGCACGCCGATCTCGGGGCTGGTCGCTTCGGCGATCATCCTCGTGGTGGCGGTGTTCTTCTCGGGCCTGCTGCGGAACCTGCCGCAGCCCGTTCTGGCCGCGATCGTGCTCGTCGCGGTGACGGGGCTGGTCAAGGTCGAGGCGATCGTGCACTTGTGGCGCCTGCACCGCGGCGAGTTCCTGATCGCGATGGCGGCGCTGCTCGGCGTGCTCGGCGCGGGAATCCTGCGCGGTGTGCTGCTGGGCGCGTTGATCTCCATCCTGCTCCTGCTGCGGCGTGCCTCGCGGCCGCACGTGGCGGTGCTCGGCCGCATTCCCGGAACCGACCGGTTCTCGGACGTCGCCCGGAACCCGGACAACGAGCCGACCCCCGGCGCGCTCGTCGTCCGGGTCGAGACGCCCCTGCTCTACTTCAACGTGGCCTACGTTCGCGACACGGTCTGGGACCACGTGCAGGCCGCGCGACCGTCGCTGCGGCTCGTGGTGTGGGACCTCTCGACGTCGCCGCACGTCGACGTGGCGGGCGCGGACATGCTCTCGGAGCTACACAAGGATCTGTCGGCCGCGGGCATCGAGTTCAGGATCGTCGAGGCGCACGGCGCGGTTCGCGACATGCTGCGCGCCGAAGGTCTCGAGGAGCGGGTCGGCGCGATCTCCCGGCGCATGTCGGTCGCGGACGCCCTCGCGGAGCGGACGAAGCCGGCATGAGCGTCCTCGCGCCCTACTTCGGCGGGAACTGGGCGAGCAGCTCGTCGACCGCAGACTGGATGCGCGCCTGACGCTCCTCGGGTGACTTGAGCTCGTACAGCCGCGACTGCGCCTTGCCGCGCCAGATCACGGAGCTCGTCCTCGGGCTGATGAAGTCGACGAGCAGCGTGCCGAGCTCGTAGTCGTCGACGATCGTCTGCGTGCTGCTGGTGCCGTACCAGCCGCGGTAGGGACCGTAGCCGCGGTAGATCGTGTGCGCGTCGAGCCTGCGCTGGATCGCGACGTGATACGAGACGGTGAAGTCGGGCGCGCCCGACGTCGCCATCGGGTAGCCCTTCGCGGGCAGCGCGGCCTCGATCGCCTTCTGGATGCGTGCGTGGACGAGCGGATCGTCGA
>CAZMKX010000895.1:0-1604 GCA_964566375.1 uncultured Myxococcales bacterium | reverse complement strand
AGGTGCTTCATGAAGCCGGTCTTCGAGCGCGCGACCTCGACCTTCACCAGCTCGAAGCCCATCGCGCGGGTGTAGAACGCGTGCGTCGCCTGCGCGTCCTTGGTCGCGAACGCCATGTGGTGTATGCCCATGAGGTCGCTCCTCCTCCGGGCCCAGCTTCTCACACGCGCTCAGGTCGGGGAAGGCCGGCGCGCGAGAATTCGCGCCTGGCAGGTCTCGTCCTGCCAGCCTTCCCGGTAGAAGACCACCTCGAGCGGCGCGCACAGCGCGAGCAGCTCGTTCGGCTCGAGCAGGAAGCGGCGCGACGGCTTCGCGTGCCGCTCCAGGTTCCGCACGGTGGCGATCTCGCAGGCGAGGACGCCGCCCGGCGCGAGCCGCTCGGCGAGCCTCGGGAACAGCTCGCGCTGCAGGTAGTGGAAGACGCTGATCGCGGCGAACGGGCCCTTCGGCAGCGGCTGGCTCTCGAGGTCGAGCGCACGCGTCTCGAGCACGAGTCCCCGGTTGTGCGCGGCGTGGACCGCACGGCGAAGGCCCTCGGGCGAGAGATCGACCGCGAGCGTCTGCAGGCCACGCCGCGCCCAGAAGACCGCCACGCGGCCCGCGCCCGAGGCCACGTCGAGCGCGCGCCCCGCGCGCGGCAGCTCGGCATCCAGCGCGTCGAGCCAGTCGGGCGAGCCGCCGTCCGGATGGCCCGCGTCGCGCCAGATCCGGTCCCAGCGCTCGCGATCTCCCTCGGCCATCGCGGAGCTCAGCTCCCCTTCCAGACGGGCTTGCGCTTGGCGACGAACGCGGCCTGTGCCTCGCGTGCGTCGTCGGTCCGGCGCAGCGGCCGGCCGAGCTCCTCCTGCCGGCGATACGCCGCGTCGAGCGGCAGCGCGAGCAGCTCGCGTACACCGGATCGTGTCGCGCGCACGGCGAGCGGAGCGTTCGCGGCGATCGCATCGGCGTACGCGAAGGCCGCGTCGAGAAGACCGGCCGCGGGCACGATCCGGTTCACGAGCCCGATCTCGAGCGCGCGTGCCGCGTCGATGGGCTGCGCGGTCAGCAGAAGCTCGTGCGCGTGCACCCAGCCGATCTGGCGCGGCAGCAGCACCGTCGCGTTCCCCGTCGGATAGAGCCCGATCGCAACCTCCTCGAGCGCGAAGGTCGCGTGCGGCACCGCCACGCGGATCTCGGCCGCGAGCATCAGGTCGAAGCCGCCCGCGCGCGCGTGGCCGTTGATCGCCGCGACGAGCGGCTTGCCGAGATCGAAGCCCGCGAGCAGCGCAGTCGAGACGTTTCGCAACCCCTCGAATGCCACGGGATCGATCCGTTCGCCGCGGGCCAGCGCCTGAGCCACGGGGATGGTCTCGCGCATGTCCATACCCGAGCAGAAGACGCGTTCACCCGCGCCGGTCACGATCGCGGCGCGCAGCGCATCGTCGCGCGCGATCTCGCGCCACGCGTCGCCGAGTGCCTTCAGCAGCTGCGGATCGAGCGCGTTTCCACGCTCGGGACGATCGAGTGTGACCAGCGCGACGTGCGGGTGCGCGGCCGGCCGCTCGAGGTGGACCGGCATGCGGCTAGTGGTGGAAGAGGCGCAGGTGGGTGTGGACCATGGCGAT
>CAZMKX010000894.1:0-1606 GCA_964566375.1 uncultured Myxococcales bacterium | reverse complement strand
CTCGACTACGAGTGGGAGGACCAGTTCCGCGACATCATCCCGCGCCCGCCGACCGAGTACTGGCGCCGGCAGTTCTACTCCACGTTCCAGATCGACATGACGGGCCTTCGCAATCTCGACGCGATCGGCGCGGACAACGTGATGTGGGGCTCCGACTTCCCGCATCCCGACGGAACGTGGCCCGACTCGCGCGCGATTCTCGAGCCGCAGCTCGCGCTGATCTCCGCCGCCGACCGCCGCAAGATCCTGTACGAGAATGCGGCGAAGCTTTACCGCTTCCCGATCACTGGCTAGCCTCGCAGGATGATTTCACAGCTCTCGCGAGGTTGGTTGGGTCGTGTGACCACGGTCACTCTTCTCTCGGTTTTCGTTCCCATGACGACGACGGCGTGCTTCGGAACCTTTCCGATCGCGCGCAAGGTCTACCACTGGAACGCGAGCGTTCACAGCGACAAGTGGGTGCGCTGGTTGATCTTCCTGGGCCTGAACATCGTTCCGGTCTACGCGGGCGCAGCGATCTTCGACATGGTCTTCTCGAACTCCGTCGAGTTCTGGACCGGCCGCAATCCGATGGCCGCTCTGCCGGGCTCCACGAAGTACGTCGAGGGGCCGAATGGAGAGCGCGCGACGCTCGTGTTGCGCGAGGATCGCGCGATCGACGTGACGATCGCGACGCCCGGCAAGCCCGACGAGCGCTTCGTGCTCGTACGCGAGGCGAACGCGGTCGCGGCGTTCGATCTCGACGGCCGGCTGATCGCCCGGGCGGGCGACGGGCCGGACGGCGAGCCGATGCTGCTCGGCGGTGCGATGCTGCGCTAGCCCGCGCTCGCGATCGCGCGCTCCATCCCGTCGAAGAACTGCCACCACATGTCCAGCGAGTGCGCGACGGCATCGCGCGCCTTCGCGCGCATCTCGTCGCTCTTCGCGAAGCGCACGACGATGTGGTCGCCGATGTCGGAGTGATCGCGATCGGCGATCTCGTGCACGTCCCAGAACGCGACGGCCTCGCGCGAGAGCCCGTAGTGCTTCTCGAGCGCCCGCGCGAAGGGGCCGAACGCGCCGGGCACCTGCCCCTCGGCCGCGAGATTGATCGCCGCTGCGCCCTCGATGAAGCTGCGCTGCTTGCTCGACAGCTCGAACCAGTCGATCAGCGCCGCGGTTCCCGGCAGCGGACGCGCCTGGGTGAGTGACTCGCGCGCAAGGCCGAGCGCGCGGCCAAAGACGAGGAAGAGCTCCGGGTGCGGCAGGTTGCAGCCCGAGATCCGACCCGTCTCCTCCTCGTACACGCTCTCGGCGAGCTTGATGCGCTCGTCGGGAAACGGGCAGTTCGAGTGCAGTGCCGACACCGCGCGCGGGAACTCGCGCACCTGCAGGAAGAACTGCTGCGCGAAGAGCTGGAGGCCCGCCGCCGAAACGCGACCCGCGGCGATCGCGTGCCACAGCGGGTGCCCGCCGAAGCTGCGGCGCGCGGCGATCATCGTCTTCAGCTCGTCGACCAGGGATCCGTTCTCGGCTGCCATCTCGCCGGCATTGTAGACTGCCGCGTCCGCCATGACCGAGCCCGGCCTGCACTACGATCCGGATTTCGTCCCGCCCGCCGACCGCG
>CAZMKX010000893.1:0-1609 GCA_964566375.1 uncultured Myxococcales bacterium | reverse complement strand
CGCGCTTCAGGGTTCCGCGAAGATCCACGCCCGGATGATACGTCACTGCGCCGGGCCGGAAACCCGCTTCGGGATCACGGCGCCGGTCTCGGTCACGAAGCGCGCGAGCCGGGCCCGAAGCTCCGCGACCTTCTCGGGCTGCTCGCGCGCGCGGTCGTGGAGCTCGCCCGGATCGCCGGACAGGTCGTACAGCTCGACGCGCTCGTCCTCGTAGAAGGTCACGAGCTTCCAGTCACCCACGCGCACCGCCGAGCCCGGCCGCCACCGCGAGCCGTGGTAGTGCGGGTAGTGCCAGAACAGGTCGCGGGCCGCCCGTGGCTCGCCTCCGCGAAGAAGCGGAGCCAGGCTCACGCCGTCCACGTGCTGGGCGGGCAGCAAGGACAGCTCCGCCAGCGCGAGCAGCGTGGGGTAGAGGTCGGTCGTGATCACCGGCGCGTCGCTCGTCGCGCCCGGCGCGGTCACGCCCGGCGCGCGAATCAGGAGGGGAATGCGGATCCCCCCTTCGTACAGCCAGCCCTTGCCGGCGCGGAGCGGCGCGTTCGCGGTCGGGCCGATCTCGGCCGCGGTCGAGAATCCGCCGTTGTCGGAGAGGAATACGACGATCGTGCTCTCCGCGAGACCGTCGCGCGCGAGCGCGTCGAGCACGCGGCCGACCTGATCGTCGAGACCCGCGACCTCGGACGCGTAGGCGGGATCGTCCTGCCGCGCGCGCGTACGCGCGTCGCGCTCGGTGATCGGCGCGGGCGCGGGTCCGAGCGCGGCGGCCTTCGCGTCGAAGTGCGCGAAGTGCGCCGCGTAGCGCTCGATCGGCGTGTGCGGCTCGTAGAAGCTGACGACGGCGAAGAACGGCCGCTTCCGGTCGCGCGCTGCGACGAACGCGAGCGCCTCGTCCACGATCCGGGCGCTGCGTTCCGTCGGCTCGCCGCGACCGGGCTCTGGCGGCGTGACGTCGTAGCCGTGCGCGCGCGGCGCACCCGCGCCGTCACCGAGGTGCCATTTGCCTGCGTAGAACGTCTGATAGCCGGCGTTGCGCAGCGTCTCGGCCAGCGTGACCTCGCTCTCGGCGAGCGCGCGCGCCGGCTCGAGCACCTCGAGGCGCGTGCCCGCCGGCCGCTGACCCGGCAGGAAGTCGGTGAGTCCCGTGCGCGCGGGAGACTTGCCGGTCTGCAGGCTCGCGCGCGTCGGCGAGCAGACCGACCCCGCGGCGTAGGCCTGCGTGAAGCGCATCCCCGAGGCAGCCAGCCGGTCGAGCGCGGGAGTCTCGTCGAAGTCGCTGCCGTACACGCCGAGGTCGCGCGCGCCGAGATCGTCCGCGATCAGCACGAGGATGTTCGGCCGCATCCCGGCGCGCGCGCCGAGCGGGGCGCAGAGCAGGACGAGCGCGAGAGCGATGCATCGCAGAGCCATTCCACGCGATGCTCGGCCAGCGCACCCCTGCGGGCAAGCGCGCGACTCCGGCCGGCTCTGGCGACCACGCGCGAATCGGTTCCCGCGCGAGTCGGCACCGGCCGCCGCCCGGGCGCGCGACGCCGGGCACGTGACTTGCTCTCCCGACGGGTCTTTCAGGAGGTCAGTCATGGACGAGGGGATTCTGGTGCTCTCCGACGCT
>CAZMKX010000892.1:0-1610 GCA_964566375.1 uncultured Myxococcales bacterium | reverse complement strand
AGGACGGCTTCGTCGTGCTCTCGTCCGAGTGCGGCGTGCTGCCGATCAACCCCGAGGACGTGCGCTACAAGGGCCGTCTCCAGCCGGGCCGGATGCTGCTGATCGACACCGCCGAAGGCCGCATCATCCCGGACGACGAGATCAAGTCGTACTACGCGCGCCGTCGCCCGTACCGCCAGTGGCTGAACGAGAACCTGACGAAGCTCGAGGACCTGCCCGCGCGAAGCGCGACGCCGGGCGGCGACGGCGAGACCGATCGGCACACCCGACAGCAGCTCTTCGGCTACACGCTCGAGGATCTCCGCATCCTGATCGCGCCGATGGCCGCGACGGGCAACGAAGCGACCGGCTCGATGGGCAACGACACGCCGATCGCGGCGCTCTCCGACAAGCCCCAGCTGCTCTTCAACTACTTCAAGCAGGTTTTCGCGCAGGTCACCAATCCCGCGATCGACTCGATTCGCGAGGAGAGCGTGATGTCGCTGATCAGCACGCTCGGCTCCGAGCTGTCCGTGATCGAGGAGACGCCCGAGCACGCTCGGCTCCTCCAGATCGCGCAGCCGATCCTCACGAACGCGGACCTCGAGCGGATCCGGCAGATCGACCACCCGTGGCTGCGCAGCACGACGATCTCGTGCGTCTTCAGCCCGAGCGGCGACGCGGAGGCCAGCTTGCGCGCGGGCCTCGACCGGATCCGCGCGGAGGCCTCCGCCGCAGTACGGGACGGAGCCTCGATCCTGGTGCTTTCCGACCGCGCGGCGGGCCGCGAGCTCGCGGCCATTCCGAGCCTGCTCGCGACGAGCGCCGTGCACCACCACCTGATCCGCGAAGGCCTGCGGATGCGCTGCGGTCTCGTCGTCGAGACCGGCGACGCTCGCGAAGTCGCTCACTTCGCGCTGCTCGTGGGCTACGGCGCGGGGGCGGTGAACCCCTACCTCGCTTTCCAGACGGTGAAGCAGCTGATCGACGAGGGCGCGTACGTGCCCGCGGAGCTCTCGCCAGAGAAGGCGCAGATCAACTACATCAAGGCCGTCAGCAAGGGTCTCTTGAAGATCTTCGCGAAGATGGGGATCTCGACGCTGCAGAGCTATCGAGGCGCGCAGATCTTCGAAGCCGTGGGCATCGCCGAGCCCGTGGTCCAGGAGTTCTTCACCGACACGGCGACACGCATCGGTGGCGTCGATCTGGCGGTCGTCGCGCGCGAAGCACTGATGCGACACGAGCGCGCGTACCCGAAGGCGATCGCCTCGGAGCCGGAGCTCGAGCTCGGCGGGGAGTACCAGTGGCGCCGCGACGGCGAGCGCCACCTGATGAACCCGACGGTCATCCACAAGATCCAGAATGCCGTCCGGCGCAACGACGTACGGCAGTACCGCGAGTACGCGCGAGCGCTGAACGACCAGAGCCGCGAGCGGTACACGATCCGCGGCATGCTGCGCTTCAAGTCGGACCGCGCGCCGATCCCGCTCGACCAGGTCGAACCGGCGGGAGAGATCATGCGCCGCTTCTGCACGGGCGCGATGAGCTTCGGCTCGATCAGCGCGGAAGCGCACGAGACGCTCGCGATCGCGATGAACCGCATCGGCGGCAAGTCGAACACCGGCGAGGGC
>CAZMKX010000891.1:0-1614 GCA_964566375.1 uncultured Myxococcales bacterium | reverse complement strand
CGGCCTCCTCCTCGAAGACGCGCGAGTGCTTGAGCTGCAGCGAGACGTTCAGCCCTTGCGTGGCGACGAGCAGGCCGGGGTCGGCGCCCGCGATCACGGCGGCCAGGCTCGCCAGCGTCGCGAGCGTCGTCACGCCCTGGCCCTCGCTGCGCCGCGCGATGTGTCGTTTCTCGACGTGGCCGATCTCGTGCGCGAGCACGCCCGCGAACTCGTCCGCGTCACCGGCCTGCGACAGCACTCCGGTCGTGATGTAGACGTAGCCACCGCCGATCGTGAACGCGTTCAGCGCAGGGTCGTCGATCAGGAAGAAACGGAAGATGAAGGGCTGCGGCTCGGTGGCCTTCACGAGCTGATCGCCGGTCTCCTGGACGAAGCCGACGAGCACGGGATCGGTGACCAGCTTCACCTGCGAGCGTACCTGGGCGTGGATCTGCGACGTCATCTCCTTCTCCTTCTCGACGGAGAGGTCGGCGGCGAACGGGTTCTGCGCGCGCACGAGCGCCGGGGCTGCGACGCCGAGAAGCGTCGCAGCGAGCAAGGCTCGAACGCGGATCATCCGACTTCCCGGGTCCAGCGCAGTCGGGGCTTGCGGGCGGCGCGCACCTCGTCGATGCGGCCGACGATCGGGCGCGTGGGGGCGCCCGTGACGAGCTCGGGCTGCGTCGCGGCCTCGCGCGCGATCGCGCGCATCGCGTCGATGAATCCATCGAGCGACTCCTGCGACTCGCACTCCGTCGGCTCGATCATCAGCGCGCCGGCCACCACGAGCGGGAAGTAGATCGTCGGCGGGTGGTAGCCGTAGTCCATGAGCCGCTTCGCGATGTCAGCCGTGGTGACACCGTGGTCGTGCTGCCGGCGGTCGGTGAGCACGCACTCGTGCATCACGCGTTTCCGGTGCGGGACGTCGTAGCTTTCGCGCAGCGACTCGAGCACGTAGTTCGCGTTCAGGATCGCCTGCGCGCTGACTTCGGCGAGGCCCGCCGCGCCGAGCGTGCGGATGTACGCGAGCGCGCGCAGCCAGATTCCCGCGTTCCCGTACCAGCCGTGAACGCGGCCGATCGAGTGCGGGAAGTCGTGGTCGAAGCGGTAGCGGCCGCCCTCCTGGCGGATCACCGGCGTGGGCAGATACGGCGCGAGGATGTTCCGCACCGCCACGGGGCCGGACCCGGGCCCGCCGCCACCGTGCGGTGTAGAGAACGTCTTGTGCAGGTTGAAGTGCATCACGTCCACGCCCATGTGGCCGGGCTTGGCGATGCCGAGCAGCGCATTCATGTTCGCGCCGTCGAGATACACGAGCCCGCCCGCGGCGTGGATCACCTCGGCCAGCTTCTCGACGTGCGTCTCGAACAGTCCGAGCGTGTTGGGATTGGTGATCATCAGCGCGGCCGTGTGCTCGTCCGCGAGCGCGGCGAGCGCCTCGGGATGGACGACGCCGTCGGGCCCGCTCTTCACCTCGACGACGTCGAGGCCGTTCAGCGCGGCGCTCGCGGGGTTGGTGCCGTGGGCCGTGTCGGGAATCAGCACGCGCGTGCGCTTCGCGTCGCCGCGCGCCTGGTGATAGGCGGTGATCATGCGCACGCCGACGAACTCGCCCTGCGCGCCGGCGGCGGGCTG
>CAZMKX010000890.1:0-1616 GCA_964566375.1 uncultured Myxococcales bacterium | reverse complement strand
GCGACGGGTGCACGCCCGCCGCGACCAGGCCCGCGATGTGCGCGATGTCGGCGAACAGCACCGCGCCGACCTCGCGCGCGATCGCGCCGAACGCTGCGAAGTCGATCGTGCGCGAGTAGGCGCTGTAGCCGGTCTGGATCATCTTCGGTCGGTGCTGGCGAGCGAGCTTGCGGACCTCGTCGTAGTCGATGCGCTGCTCGGCGCCCGAGACGCCGTAGCGCAGGAACTCGAAGAAGCGGCCCGAGAAGTTCACGGGCGAGCCGTGGGTCAGGTGGCCGCCGTGGGAGAGCTCCATGCCCAGGATCTTGTCGCCCGGCTCGAGCAATGCGAAGTACGCCGCCATGTTCGCGTTCGAGCCCGAGTGCGGCTGGACGTTGGCGTGCTCGCTGCCGAACAGGCGCTTGGCGCGGTCGATCGCGATCTGCTCGACCTCGTCGACGACCTCGCAGCCGCCGTAGTAGCGCTTGCCGGGGTAGCCTTCGGCGTACTTGTTGGTGAGCGCCGTGCCCATCGCCTCGAGCACCGCGGGCGAGGTGAAGTTCTCGCTCGCGATCAGCTCGATCCCGGATTGCTGGCGCTCGACTTCGCGCGCGATCGTCGCGGCGATCTCCGGATCGGAATGCAGCAGTTTCACGTTTCCCCCTACGGCTCCGGTTCCCAACGCGCGATCGCGAGCGTGCCGTTCGTTCCGCCGAAGCCGAACGAGTTCGAGATCGCCACGCGCACGGGGGCTTCGCGCATGACGTTCGGCACGTAGTCGAGATCGCAGTCCGGGTCCGGGTCGGTGTAGTTGATCGTCGGCGGAATCTTGCCCTGGGCGACGGCGAGCGCGCAGAAGATCGCCTCGATCCCGCCCGCGCCGCCGAGCGCGTGTCCGGTCATCGACTTGGTCGACGACACGGCGAGCTTGCGCGCGTGCTCGCCGAAGACCTGCTTGATCGCGTAGCTCTCGATCTTGTCGTTCAGCTCCGTGCTCGTGCCGTGTGCGTTCACGTAGCCGATGTCCTCGGGGCGAAGTCCGGCGTCGCGGATCGCCGCGCGCATGGAGAGCTGGGCGCCGATCCCGTCGTCGGGCGGCGCGGTCATGTGGTTCGCGTCGCCCGACATGCCGTAGCCCACGACCTCGGCGCGGATGTTGGCGCCGCGCGCGAGCGCGTGCTCGAGGCTCTCGAGCACCACGATGCCCGCGGCCTCGGCGATCACGAAGCCGTCGCGGCCGCGGTCGAACGGTCGGCTCGCGCGCTGCGGATCGTCGTTGCGCTGCGAGAGCGCGCGCATGCTCGCGAAGCCCGCGAGACCGAGGCGGTTCACCGGTGCCTCGACGCCGCCCGCGATCATCACGTCGGCATCGCCGCGCTGGATGATCCGGAAAGCGTCGCCGATCGCGTGCGTGCCCGTGGTGCAGGCGGTGACGACGCAGCTGTTGGGTCCGCGCGCGCCGTAGCGCATCGAGACGATCCCGGAGGCCATGTTGGCGATCGTGTACGGCACGAAGAACGGCGACACCTTGCGCGGCCCGCGATTGAGCAGCGCGTCGCAGTTCTCGAGCATGGTCGAGAGCCCCGCGATGCCCGAGCCGATCAGCACGCCCGTGCGCTCGGCGCGCTCCGGCGGAA
>CAZMKX010000889.1:0-1619 GCA_964566375.1 uncultured Myxococcales bacterium | reverse complement strand
ACGGCGATGCGCTCCCCGCAGGAGGGCATCGAGGATCTGCGGCGCATGAAGCAGCTCGGCTTCCGCGGCGCGATGCTGCCCGGCAACCCGCAGCAGGAGGACTACGACAGCCCGATCTACGACCCGTTCTGGGAGGCGGCGGTCGAGCTGCGCATGCCGCTCTCGTTCCACATCCTGACGGGACAGGGAAGCAGCCTCGGCGATCGCGTGCGCGGGCCGCGCATCAACGGCTTCCTCGCGATCATCCGCGGCAACCAGGACATCATGGGCATGCTCTGCTACTCGGGCGTGTTCGAGCGCCATCCGGCCCTGAAGGTCGTGTGCGTCGAGGCGGACGCGGGCTGGGTGCCTCACTACATGTACCGCATGGATCACGCCTACAAGCGCCATCGCTACTGGATGACGGCGGGCACGATCTCGAAGCTCCCGAGCGAGTACTTCCGCGAGAACATCTACGTGACGTTCCAGGATGACTGGGTGGCATTCCAGATGAAGGACATGTGCAACTTCCGCCGGATCATGTGGGCGAACGACTTCCCGCACTCGGACTCCACCTGGCCGTGGTCGCAGGACGTCCTCGCGGAGCACACGAAGCACCTGTCGGCACGCGAGAAGGACTGGGTGCTGCACGACAACGTCAGCGAGCTCTACGGGCTCGAGGCCGCGAGGGCATGAGCGTGAACCACGCACAGCTTGCGAGCGAAGCCGGGCTGAAGGGCGCGGGGAGACTGTTGATCGACGGGGAGCTCGTGTCCACGCGGGACAGCTTCCCGAGCCTGGATCCCACCACCGGAGCGGAGCTCGCGGCCGTGCCCGCCGCGGCTCCCGGCGACGTCGACGCGGCCGTCGCCGCGGCGCGCCGCGCGTTCGACACGACGGACTGGGCGCACAACCCCGGCAAGCGGGCACGGGTGCTCGGGACGCTGGCGGCGCTGCTGGAGAAGCACGCGAACACCCTGGCGACGATCGAGGCGCTCGACATCGGCATGCTGCACCCGGCTGCTCAGCGTTTCGGAACGCGCGCGATGATCCGAAACCTCGAGTACTACGCGAGCTGGGCGGACAAGATCTACGGCGACGTCCTTCCGCCGAGCTCGGGCTCGAGCTTCGCCTACACGCGCCGCGAGCCGCTCGGCGTGGTCGCCTCGATCTTCGCCTGGAACTCCCCGATGCTCTTCCTGGGCAGCAAGGTCGGGCCGGCGCTCGCCACGGGTAACACGATCGTGCTCAAGCCCTCGGAGCTCGGCTCGCTCACGGCGCTTCGCTTCGCGGAGCTGTGCGTCGAAGCGGGCGTGCCCGACGGAGTGATCAACGTCGTCACGGGTCGCGGCGACGTCGGCGGGCGCCTGGTGGATCACCCTGGCGTGGACAAGATCAGCTTCACGGGCGGCACGGCCACCGGCAAGCGCATCGCCGCGGCCGCGGCGAGCTCGCTCAAGAAGGTGCACCTGGAGCTCGGCGGCAAATCTCCCAACATCGTGTTCCGGGACGCCGACCTCGACAAGGCGGTGATGGGCGCGGCGATGGGCTGCTTCGCGATGACCGGCCAGGCGTGCATCGCGGGCAGCCGGCTCTTCGTCGAGGAGTCGGTGCACGACGCGTTCGTCGAGAAGCTGGCG
>CAZMKX010000888.1:0-1624 GCA_964566375.1 uncultured Myxococcales bacterium | reverse complement strand
TAACGAGACCAGGAACTCACGGAATCCTTCGATGGCAGATCACGACTACGAGATCCCCGACGACTGTTACTACACGGAATCCGACGAGTGGCTGCGCGTCGACGGCGCGGTCGTGCGGATCGGCATCACCGACTACGCGCAGTCGGAGCTGAACGACATCGTCTTCGTCGAGCTGCCCGAGACCGGCTCGCAGCTCGAGTCCGGTCAGGCGTTCGGCGTGGTCGAGTCCGTGAAGGCGGTGAGTGACCTGCTCGCGCCGATCGCCGGCGAGGTCGTCGAGGTTCACGCCCGGCTCTCCGAGCATCCGGAGTGGCTGAACGAGGAGCCGTACGGCAAGGGCTGGATCATCGCGATCGCGCCCGACGACATCGATGCGCTCGACGGCCTTCTGACGCCCGCGGCCTACCGGGCGCACGTGAAGGCGCGCGCGGGGAAGTGAGCTACGTCCCTCACACGGCCGAGGAGCTGCGGGCGATGCTCGCGCGCGTCGGCGCGAAGTCGGCCGAGGAGCTGCTCGCTTCCGTGCCCGCAACGCTCCGCAGCCGCGCGGAGCTGAAGCTCGCACCCGCGCTCGACGAGCGCTCGCTCCTTCGCCACTTCGCGACGCACACCGCCGAGAACGCGACGGTCCTGAACGCGCCGAGCTTCCTCGGCGCCGGCGCGTACCACCACTTCATCCCGGCCGCCGTGGACGCGCTCGCGTCGCGCGGCGAGTTCATGACCGCGTACACGCCCTACCAGGCCGAGATCAGCCAGGGCACCCTGCAGATGATCTTCGAGTTCCAGACGCTGATCTGTCAGCTGACGGGCCTCGAGGTCGCGAATGCCTCGCTGTACGACGGCGCATCCGCCGTGTCCGAGGCCGCGCTGATGGCGGCGCGCGCGACCCGCCAAACGCGCATCTGCGTGAGCGCCGGCCTGCACCCGCACTGGCGCGAGGTGCTGCGCACGTACACGGAGGGCACCGGCCTCGAGCTTCAGACGCTCCCGCTCGACGCGAGCGGCCGCACGCTCACCGACGGCATCCCCGCCGACAGCGCGGCGCTGATCGTGCAGTCGCCGAACTATCTCGGCTGCATCGAGGATCTCGGCCGCGCCGCCGAAGCCGCGCACGGCGCGGGCGCGCTCGCGATCGCGGCCACCGCCGAGGCGCTCTCGCTCGCGCTGCTGCGCTCGCCCGGCGAGCTCGGCTGCGACATCGCCTGCGGCGAGGCGCAGTCCTTCGGCCTGCCCGTCTCGTTCGGCGGTCCGTACGCGGGCTTTCTCGCGGCGCGCGACAAGTACGTGCGCCAGCTCCCGGGCCGGCTGATCGGCGAGAGCGTCGATTCCGCCGGCCAGCGCGCGTTCGTGATGACGCTGACCACGCGCGAGCAGCACATCCGGCGCGAGAAGGCCACGAGCAACATCTGCACGAACCAGGGTCTTTGCGCGCTGCGCGTGACGATCTGGCTCTCGCTGCTCGGCAAGCGCGGAATCCGCCGGCTCGCCGAGATCAACGTCGCGCAGTCGAGTTACGCGCGGCGCGCGTGCGAGCGAGCGGGGCTCACCCTTCCCTTCGCCGCGCCGGTGTTCAACGAGTTCGTCGTCGCGGTGCGCGACCTGCCGGCGAAGCTCGAGGCGCTCG
>CAZMKX010000887.1:0-1627 GCA_964566375.1 uncultured Myxococcales bacterium | reverse complement strand
CGCCACATCTCCGCCGAGATCGCGTTCCGCCGGGCGGGGTGGTCGAAGATCAGAAAGCCCAGCGACCCGTCTTTTTCGATGCGAACCGTTCCGCTCATGCGCGGGCAGTGTACCCGAGTCGGCGACGGGCGGCGTCACCCGTGCCAGGACCGTCACTCGAGGAAGCTCGCGACGCGCGCGTCTCAAGCGCCCTGCGAACCCGCCCGATCGGGACGGCATGTCTCGTCGAGGGGCGAAATGCCGGCCGACACTCCCGCACTGCTGATCGACGACGGCGAGCTCGAGTCGGTCCGTGATCTTCTCGATCACCTCGGCGCCGACTACGAGCGACTCACCCGCGCGACCGCCCGGATTCCGGTCCGGCAGCCGGCGACGCTTCTCGTGACCACCGCCGCGCTCGCGCACGCGCTCCGCATGCAGCGCGCGATCACGACCCATGTGCCGCGAGCGACCTGGATCGCGTTCGTCGCCAGCGACTCTCGCACCCAGCGAGCCGCCCTGCAGAAGGCGGGCTTCGACTTCCTGGTCCGCGAGCCGATCCACCCCGCTGCGCTTCAGGTCCTGCTGAAGCGCGCCCTGTTTCGCGGTGCCGACGCGCGCCGCGCGCCGCGCGTGGCCTGCGGTCACCCGGTCACCTACCGGACGGGCTTCTGGCGGCGCAACGCGATGTTGGTCGATCTGTCTCCGCGCGGCTGCCGGCTTCTGACTCCACGACCGCTGAAGGACCGCAGCGAGGTCTCGATCCAGATCCCCCGGGGGCTGGCCGACGGTCGCGTGCTCGAGCTCGTCGGACACGTCGTGCGGGTGGCGCCCTCGGAGAGCGAGCTCGGCCGCGAGGGCGAGTCGATCGTCGGCGTGCGCTTCGCGCCGCTCGAGGACGGGACCCGCGACCGACTCCGCACGGTGCTCGCCGAGCGCATCCTCGGCCCCGCGGTGCTCGCGTCGCCGATCTCGAGCCGTCCGCTCGCTGCACCGCCGGCGCCCCGTGCGGCGGCCTCGACTTCTCCGGCCGCCGGCCCGGTCGAAGCTGCCTCGCAGCGTCGCGACAAACGCCGCAGCGAGCGCGCGCACTTCGAGAAGAAGATCACCGCCATGGAAGGCGAGCACGCCTACATGCTGCTGTGCCGCGACCTCTCCGCCGGCGGCGTCCGCATCGAGCCGGTCGAGGGGCTGAAGGTCGGAGACCGCCTCGACCTCGCGATCCAGGCTTCACCGCGCGAGGAACCGTTCCTGGTCGAGTCCTCGGTCGTGCGCGACGACGGCGAGCTCGGCCTCGCACTGCGCTTCGACTGGATCGCGCCCGAGTCGCAGCAGCGCCTGCAGGCGTTGATCGCCACGCTGCCGTCGATCGAGCCGCTACAGGAGGACGCCGGGCGCCAGGGCACGATCCTCGCGCAGCGGATGCCGCCGAAGACGCGAGGCTGAGGCGAACGGCGCCGCGCGCCCGGCTTCGCGCTCAGATCCGCTCGATGATCGACGCGATTCCCATTCCCCCGCCGATGCACATCGTGATCAGCCCCGTCGTCTTGTCCTGACGTTCGAGCTCGTCGAGGATCGTCCCGATCAGCATGGCGCCGGTCGCGCCGAGTGGGTGGCCGAGCGCGATCGCGCCGCCGTTCACGTTCAC
>CAZMKX010000886.1:0-1632 GCA_964566375.1 uncultured Myxococcales bacterium | reverse complement strand
CTCGACGACGTCGTCGAGATCGTCAGCTACCACACCAACATGGCGGACCTCGGCGGCATGAGCGAAGTGAAGGCGCAGTTCCTGCCCGGCAACTTCCCGGCCTGGACGGCGATCGGTGTCACTGCGCTGGCGCTGCCGGGGCAGATGCTCGAGATCAAGGCGACGGCCGTCGCGCGCTAGCGCCGCCCGAGGCTGCGCTCATGCGACTCGGCGTCCTGATCGCTCCGATCTCGCCTGCGCTCGCGACCGGCGCGCTGGTCGAGCTCGCGCGCGAGGTGGAGGGCGAGGGCTTCGACGGTCTGTGGGTGCCGCAGGCTGTCGGCCGCGGTCGGATGGTGTCCGATCCGCTGATCGCGCTCGCGGCCGCGGCGGCGGCGACGCGACGCGTGACGCTCGGCACGGCGGTGATCCAGCTTCCGCTCTACGACCCCGTCGATCTCGCGCACCGGATCTTCTCGTTGATGCAGCTCGCGGGGGAGCGCCTCGTCGTGGGGGTCGGCGCGGGCTCGACCGAGAGCGACTTCCGGGCGTTCGGTCGCGATTACGCGACGCGCTTCAAACGCTTCGACGCGAACCTCGCCGAGCTGCGCGGACTGCTGGCGACGGGAGCCGCGGGCGGGGTCGACCTGTCCCCGTGGCCGAACGTCGTCGGCGGTCCTCCGCTTCTGTACGGTACCTGGGGAAAGGGCGTCGCGCGCGCGGCGCGGGAGTTCTCGGGCTGGATCGCTTCGGCGATGTATCGAGGTCCCGAGCAGCTGCGCGACGCGCTGGGCGCGTACCGGGAGAGCGGGGGCAAGACGGCGATCGTCTCCACGATCGCGCTCGGACCGGAGCCGACGGCTGGAGCGAATCGCAAGCGGATCGATTTCTTCGCGGAGTGCGGCTTCGACGAGGCCGTCGTGCTCCTGCTACCGGGCGGACCATCGGCGCGCGAGGTGCGAAGCTGGGTTTCGGCCTGACGGATGCGGTCGACGCGCCCGCGACTTCCGGGTATGCGCGCGCAGCCGCTCGTATAGAATGCGCCGCGGTACACCTCGGAGAAAGCGAATGTCCGCTCCGCTCGAACCCGTAGCCGCTCCAGCGCCTCCGCCGCTCGGCATCTTCTCGCCGACGTTCATGTCGGACCCGTACCCGCTCTACGCGGCCATGCGGCAGGGACAGCGACGCCTCGCGGTCGGCCCGCTCGAGCTCTTCCTGCTGTCGCGCTACGACGACGTGCTGTCGGCGTTCAAGCGCCCGGAAATCTTCTCGTCCACCGCGTTTCGCGAGCAGCGCCCGGAGCTGATGCGTCCGGATCTTTCGCCCGAGCTGCGCCGCGAGCTCGGCGAAGTGATGCTCGCGGAGGTGCCGATCGTGCTGAATTCGGATCCGCCGGAGCACGGCCGCTACCGCGGAATCCTGAACCGCGGCTTCACTCCGCGCGAGATCGGCGCGATGGAGCCGCGCATCCGCGAGATCACGAACCGGCTGATCGACGACCTGATTGCGAAGGGCTCGCCGTCGGATCTGGTGCGCGATCTCACGATCCCGCTGCCGGTCACGATCATCGCCGAGCTGCTCGGCGTGGACCCGGGAATGCACGGCGCGTTCAAGCGCTGGTCCGACGCGTTCGTGAACCAGGCTTCGCGCACG
>CAZMKX010000885.1:0-1644 GCA_964566375.1 uncultured Myxococcales bacterium | reverse complement strand
ATCGCGCTCGCGGGCGCGCTCGACCCGATCGGCCGGCACGGCCAGCCGCCGACGCCGCCGCTCAACCTGGTCGGGGACTTCGGCGGCGGCGGGCTGATGCTCGCGTTCGGGATGGTCTGCGCGCTGCTGGAGCGCGTGCGCTCGGGACGAGGTCAGGTCGTCGACGCCGCGATGGTCGACGGCGCCGCGACGCTGATGACGGTGCTGCACGCGGCGCAGCAATCGGGCTGGTGGAAGGAGGAGCGCGGCACCAATCTGCTCGACAGCGGCGCCCACTTCTACGACGTGTACGAAACGGCGGACGGGAAGTACGTCTCGATCGGCTCGATCGAGCCGCAGTTCTACGCCGAGCTCCTCGAGCGGACGGGCATCGACGCGGCAGAGTTCGCTCCGCAGATGGACCGCGCTCGCTGGCCCGTACGGGCGGAGAAGCTGCGCGCGGTGTTCAGGACGAAGACGCGCGCCGAGTGGTGCGCGATCATGGAAGGAAGCGACGTCTGCTTCGCCCCGGTGCTCTCGATGTCGGAAGCCCGGCGCCACCCGCACAACGTCGCGCGCGGGACCTTCGTCGAGGTCGCCGGCTTCGAGCAGCCGCGCCCCGCGCCCCGCTTCAGCCGCACCGACTCCGGGATCCAGCGCCCACCGGCACGCGTCGGCGAGCACACGGACGAGGCGCTCGCCGACTGGGGCTTCAGCGCCGGAGAGATCGCGGCGCTGCGCGAGGTGAAGGCCGTCGGCTGAAGGCGCGCGTCACTCGGCGAGGATGCGGTCCTCGACGAAGCGCTGGATGCCCAGGCTCGCGGGCGCGGAGAGATTCCGGAACACGACGCCCGCCTCGTGCGCGCGGCGGTACACCGTGCGGCCGATGATCTCCACCGTGCCGCAGCGCGGAAGCTCGAACTCGAGCGCGACCTCCTGGCCGGGATCGGGCGGATCCTTGCGGCGCAGCAGACAGCCGCCGCGCGAGAGCGAGACGACCTGCGCCTCGTCGCCGCCAACGTCGCCAACGCCGCGAAGGCGCGCGCGGATGCTGGTCGAAACGCGCGGCGTCGCGCGGGGATTGGGCTCGAGCGCGGCCTGCACCAGCCGGTAGAGGTCGTGGAAGCCGGCGGGACGCTCGATGGTTCCCACCGCCGTCGGCGCCCACGGGACGCTCTGACCGCGCGCGTAGAGCAGGATTCCCGGCAGGCCCGCGAGCTCGCTCGAGCGCTCCGCGTCGACGATCACGAGGTCTGGCGCGCGTCCGACGTTTCCGTACAGCGCCTCCCAGCTCTCCTCCGAGACGATCGAATACCCGGCCTGCGAGAGCTTGATCCGCGCCAGCGGCACGTAGCTCTGCGTTGGAGCGAGCGACAAGATCACGCGGGGGGCCAGCGATTCGGTCACGGTTCTTTGTCGGCGGCGCTTCCCCGACCATTGAGAGAGACACCGGTTTCGTGACGCGTGTACGTGGTCAGCGCGCGACGGCACCGCCATCGACGACGAAAGACTCGCCCGTCACGAACGAAGCGCGGTCCGAGCACAGCCATATCACCGCCTCGGCAACCTCGTTCGGTGTACCCAGCCTTCCGCCGGGCTGCGTGGCGAGAATCGCCTTCGCGATCGCCGGGTCCTTCGCCATGTGCGCGCGCAGCGCGGGAGTCT
>CAZMKX010000884.1:0-1646 GCA_964566375.1 uncultured Myxococcales bacterium | reverse complement strand
CGGGGCCGAGCAAATGGTCCTGGCCCGCGAACTCCTCGAGCGTGCGCGGGCGCATTCGCTCGGCCAGCGGCGCGTCCCGTCGGGATGCGGGCGGGGCCGCGGGTTCGCGCGGAAAGAGCTCCACCGCGGCAGTCTAGCTTGCCGCGCACCGGAGCGGGACGTATCGTCGCGGGCGCGCATGGGGGGCTGGAAGCGAATCGCGCTCACCGTCAAAGCTGGCCAGTCGGCCGGCTCGAGCGGCGTGAGCGCGCTCGTGCCTCGGATCGTCGCGCTGCTTCGCGCGCGCGAAATCGCGCTCGCGCTCGATCCGGTCGCCGCGAGTCACGCGGGCGAGAAGAGCGCGGGCAGGCTCGACGAGATCGTCGAAGGCGCAGATCTCCTGATCGTGCTGGGCGGCGACGGCTCCGTGCTCGCTGCCGTTCGCGCGATCGGCGCGCGACCGGTGCCGGTCCTGGGCGTGAACCTCGGACAGCTCGGCTTCCTGACCGACGTGAAGCCGGGCGACGCCGAGCGTGCGCTCGAGACGCTCCTGCGCGGCGAGCACGCGATCGTCGAGCGCGCGCGCGACGCGGTCGCGCACCTGCGCGGCGGCGCCGAGCTCGCGCAGGAGCTCGTCCTGAACGACGCGGTGATCACCAAGGGCTCCGCGCTCGCGCGCTTGATCGAGCTCGAGGCCTTCGTCGACGGTCGGCTGATCTCGACCTATCGCTCCGACGGGCTGATCGTCGCCACGCCGACGGGTTCGACCGCCTACAACCTGTCGGCGGGCGGACCGATCGTCGATCCCGACGTTCCCGCGGCGATCCTGAATCCGATCTGCCCGCACACGCTCTCGCTGCGTCCGCTCGTGCTGCCCGACGATCGCGAGATCCGCGTTCGCCTGCGCTCGCCCGAGGACGCGACGCTCACGCTCGACGGACAGGTGGGCGCGACGCTGCGACCGGGCGACGAGGTCCGCGTGGTCAAGTCGCGTCACCCTGCGCGCTTCGTCACCACTCCTCCTCACGACCACTTCGAGACGCTGCGCACGAAGCTCGGCTGGGGCTCGCGTTGATCGCTACGCTTCGGGTAAGCAATCTGGTGACGATCGAGGAGCTCGAGCTCGAGCTCGGTCCCGGTCTCACCGTCTTCACCGGTGAGACGGGCGCGGGGAAATCGGTTCTGCTCGGAGCGATCGCTCTGCTCTCCGGACAGCGCGTGGGAAGCGAGCTCGTGCGCGCCGGCGCGGCCGAAGGATCCGTCGAGGCCACGTTGGATTCGCCGACGCTGCTCGCGCGCGCGCGCGCGCTCGGGCTCGCGAGCGACGAAGACGACGAGCTGCTCGTCTCGCGCACGCTCGCGCGCGAGGGCCGCGGCAAAGTATGGGTGAACGGAAAGCTCGCGACCGTCGCGTTGCTCGCGGAGCTCGTCGGCGAAGCGCTCGAGATCACGAGTCAGGGCGAGCACCAGCGGCTTCTGCGCCCGGAGGCGCAAGCCGATCTCCTCGACGCATATGCCGGTCTCGCCGAAGGTGCGGCCGAGGTGGCGGCGCTCCACCGCGCCTGGCGCGAGCGCGCTTCCGCGATCGCGACGCGGCGCCGAGACCGCGAAGCGCTGGCGCGGCGCGAGGACCAGCTGCGTTTCGAGATCGAGCAGATCGAGCGCGC
>CAZMKX010000883.1:0-1654 GCA_964566375.1 uncultured Myxococcales bacterium | reverse complement strand
GCGATCAACGTGCGCGTCGGCACGCGCTACCTGAAGGACCTGCTCGCCCGGTTCGCGGGCGACGTGAAGCTCGCGCTCGCCGCGTACAACGCCGGCGAGGGGATCGTCGAGCGCTACGGCGGCGTGCCGCCGTTCCCGGAGACGCAGGCGTTCGTGCGACTCGTCGGGCTGCTGCACGCGGCGTGGCAGCCGCCTGCGCCGCCGCCGGCGCGTCCGCCGGCCGCGCCGGCGCGCGTGACGATCGCGAAGCCGGGCGCGGCGCCCTGAAGACGTCGGTGTCAGACGCCGTGCCTGACACCGGGTCGGGAAGGTGTCGCGCCGCGTCGCCGCGCGCATTCGCTATCCTTCGCGCATTGCCCCGCGGAGGTCCCCGTGAAGGAAACGCTCAAGCCCGGTCTCGAGCACGAGTTGCGCTTCGTCGTTCCGCCGTCGAAGACGGTGCCGGCGCTCTACCCCGAATCGGCCGACTTCCAGGCGATGCCCGCGGTGTTCGCGACCGGCTTCCTCGTCGGCTTCCTCGAGTGGGCGTGCCTGCTCGCCGTGAAGCCGCACCTCGACTGGCCGGCCGAGCAGACGGTCGGCACGCGCATCGACGTGAGTCACGAGGCCGCGACGCCGCCGGGGCTCGTCGTCACCGCGCGCGTGAAGCTCGTCGGCGTCGACGGACGCAGGCTCCGCTTCGAGGTCGAGGCGAACGACGGTGTCGACGTAATCGCGCGCGGCACGCATGAGCGCGTCGTGATCCTGCGCGAGACGTTCGACGCGAAGGTGGCAGCGAAGGCGAAGGGGGCGGCGGGATAGTGGGTCGGACTTCGGTCCGACGGGTCTCGCGTCAGGCCACGGCGACGTCGACCCAGCGACCCTGCGACGCCATGCACGCCTCGATGAACGCCATCGTGTGCACGCCTTCCTCGATGCCCGGGTAGCGGAACGCCGGCGCCGGCTCGCCCAGCGTGCGCAGCATGCGTTCCTGCGCGAGCTCGGCGTAGATGTTGGCGAACGCCTCGCGCAGCCCCTCCGGGTGGCCGCGCGGCGCGCGCCCGAGCGCGACGATCTCCGGCGGCAGGCTCGCATCGCCGCGGCCCGCGATGCGCGGCCCCTCGTTCAGCGTCGCGATCCTCAGGTACGACGCCTCGCGGTGCGACCAGTCGAGCATCCCGCTCGAGCCGTAGACGCGCAGCCGGATGTCGTTCTCGCTGCCCGCCGCGGCCTGGATCGCGGTGAACGTGCCCGCGAGCCCGCCTTCGAAGCGCAGCAGCGCCGAGACCGTGTCGATCACCGTCCGGTCCGGCACGACCGCGATCGCGTCGGCGCACACGCTCGTCACGCGGCGGTTCACGGCGAACGACGCGAGCTGCTGCGCGTGGCAGCCGATCGCGCTCATCACGAGCGCGAGCCCGCTGCGCTGCGGGTCGAGCAGCCAGCGCAGCCGGTTGTTCTGCGGCGCGTCCTCGATGCGCGGCGCGAGCCCGCTCTGCACGTACTCGACTTGCACGTAGCGCAGTTCGCCGATCGCTCCGGTGTCGACGAGATGGCGCGCGTAGCGCGTCATCGGATACGCCGAGTAGCCGTGGGCGATCGCGAACAGCCGCCCCTGGCGCTCGGTTCGCATCACGAGGTCGCGGGCCTGCGCGGCATCGTGCGTGACCGGCTT
>CAZMKX010000882.1:0-1656 GCA_964566375.1 uncultured Myxococcales bacterium | reverse complement strand
CTTCACGGTGCTCTTCCATGCCTGGAACCTCTGAGCCACACATCACGGTGTCGGATGTCGCGATCGGCTTCGGCGGCCGGGCGCTGCTCGAGCACCTGACGTTCGAGATCGGCCGCGGGGAGATCTTCGTGATCCTGGGCGGGAGCGGCTGCGGGAAGTCGACCCTCCTGCGCCACCTGATCGGCTTCGACCCGCCGCTGCGCGGAAGCATCCGCGTCGACGGGCGCCCTCCGTCGCTCGGCACGCAGCCGCCCGACTTCGGCGTGCTCTTCCAGTCGGGGGCGCTCTTCGGCTCGATGACGCTCGGCCAGAACGTGGCGCTGCCGCTCGAGACCTGGTCCGGGCTCGCGCGCGACGAGATCGCCGAGATCGTGCGCGCCAAGCTGCGGCTCGTGGGACTCGGCGGCTTCGAGAACCATCTGCCGGCGGAGCTCTCCGGCGGCATGAAGAAGCGCGCGGGGATCGCGCGCGCGCTCGCCCTCGACCCGCCGCTCGTCTTTCTCGACGAGCCGAGCGCCGGCCTCGACCCGATCACGTCGGCCGAGCTCGACGAGCTGATCCTCACGCTCTCGCGCAGCCTGGGCATGACGCTCGTGATCGTGACCCACGAGCTGGCCAGCATCTTCGCGATCGGACAACGCTGCGTGATGCTCGACCGCGAGGCGAAAGGTATGATCGCGTACGGCGATCCGCGCGAGCTGCGCGATCACCCGACGAATCCGACCGTCGCGGCCTTCTTCAACCGCAGGCCACCGGAATCCGAGGTCAGGACGTGAGCTCGACGAACTACTGGAAGCTCGGAGCATTCGTGCTGGGCGGGATCGCGCTCGCGTTCGCGGCGCTGGTCTGGCTGGGCGCAGGCGACTGGAACCGCAAGACGCGCACGATCGTCACGTACTTCGACGAGTCCGTCCAAGGGCTCGAGGTCGGCTCGGCCCTGAAGTTCCGCGGCGTCTCGGTCGGAACGGTCGCGGCGATCACGATCGCGCCGGACCTGCGACACGTGAAAGTGACGGCGCAGGTCTACGAGGACGTGCTGCAGCGGCTCGGCCTGGCCGGAAAGGGGCCCGTGCTTCGCGAGATGGAGGAGAGCCAGGCGCCGCTGCGCATCCAGCTCGCGTCGGCGGGGATCACCGGCGTCAAGTTCCTGCTGGTCGACTACGTCGACCCCAAGCGCTTTCCCGTGCAGCCGCTCCCCTTCGATCCGGGACCGGACTACATGCCGTCGACCCCGTCCACGCTGAAGAGCATCGAGGAGGCCGTGGTCGACGTCGGCATGCAGCTGCCGATGCTGACCATGCGCGCGAGCGAGACACTCGTGCGGCTCACCGACGTGGTCGAGGAGTTCGAGAAGACGATCCGGCCGCTGCTCGCCAAGGATGGGGCGGTCTCGAACGTTCTCGCGCAGTACGAGCGCACGGGCGCGCAGTTCGAGCGGACCGCGCGCTCGCTCGAGGACGAGGTGAACCGGTCGAAGCTGCCCGAGACGACCGGCGCGGTGCGCGACGCGGCGAGCTCGTTCACGGCGCTCACCGCGGACGGCAGCGCGCTCGCCGAGGACGCACGCACGAGTCTGTCGGCGCTGCAGGACGCGCTCGAGTCGGTGCGCGCGCTCGCGGACTATCTGGAGCGCGACCCCTCCTCGATCGTGCGCGG
>CAZMKX010000881.1:0-1665 GCA_964566375.1 uncultured Myxococcales bacterium | reverse complement strand
TCGCGATCGCGGCCAGCGCGAATTTCCCGGCGCTCCTGCTCTCGATCTTCTGGGGCCGCTCGACGACTGCGGGGATCGTCTCGAGCATGGCGGTCGGCACCGTCTCGACGCTCGTACTGATCTGGCTCTCGCCGACGATCCAGGTCGACCTCCTGAAGGCCGAGTCCGCCTGGTTCCCGCTGAAGAACCCCGCGCTCGTCACGATCCCGCTCTCGTTCCTGACCGCGATCGTGGTCTCGCTGCTCACGAGCGAGTCCGACACCGCGGCGCAGTTCGCCGAGGTCGAGCGGCGCACCCATCTCGGGCCGGTCGGCGAGTGACGACGCGGACGCGCGTTCTGATCCTCGGCGCGGCCGGCCGCGACTTCCACTGCTTCAACACCGTGTACCGCGACGATCCGACCTGCGAGGTCGTCGCGTTCACCGCCGCCCAGATTCCCGGAATCGCCCGGCGCCGGTATCCCGCGTCGCTCGCGGGGGCGCTGTATCCGGACGGAATCGCGATCGCGGACGAGGCCGGGCTCGAATCGCTGTGCCGCAAGCACGGAGTCGAGCGCGTCGTCTTCGCCTACAGCGACCTTCCGCACGAGGCGGTCATGCACCTCGCCTCGCGCGCGCTGGCCTGCGGCGCGGATTTCGTCCTGCACGGGCCGCGCGCGACCATGCTGCGCTCGAAGCGGCCGGTGATCGCGGTCTCGGCCGTGCGCACCGGCTGCGGGAAGTCGCAGACCGCGCGCTGGATCGTGCGGCGCCTCGCGCGGGCGGGGCTGCGCGTGACGGCGCTGCGACACCCGATGCCGTACGGGGATCTCGCGCGCCAGCGCGTGCAGCGCTTCGCGACGGCCGCCGACCTCGACGCCGCGGACTGCACCATCGAGGAGCGCGAGGAGTACGAGCCGTACGTCGCGGCGGGCGCGGTGATCTTCGCGGGCGTGGACTACGCGGAGATCCTGGCACGCGCGGAAGCGGAGTCGGAGATCGTCGTGTGGGACGGAGGCAACAACGATTTCCCGTTCCTCTGGCCGGCGCTGCACATCGCGATCGTCGACGCGCTCCGGCCCGATCAGGTCGAATCGCACCACCCCGGCGAGGCGGTCGCGCGCATGGCCGACGTCGTCGTCGTGAACAAGGTCGACGCGGCCGCGAGCGCCGACGTGCAGCGGCTCGTCGACGCGGTGCGCGCGCTGAATCCGCGTGCGCGGATCGTGCGCACGGCGTCGCCGCCGCGCCTCGACGACGCGGCCGCGGTCGCGGGCCGAAGCGTGCTCGTCGTCGAGGACGGACCCACGCTCACCCACGGCGGCATGGCGTACGGCGCGGGCTACGTGGCCGCGACACGCGCGGGTGTCGCCGGGATCGTCGACCCGCGAGCGCGTGCCGCGCCCGGCATCGCCGACGTCTACGCGCGCTTCCCCCACATCGGGCGCGTGCTGCCCGCGATGGGCTACGGCGCGGAGCAGCGGGCGGAGCTCCGCCGCACGATCGAGGATTCCGCGGCGGAAGTCGTGGTCTCGGCCACGCCGATGGACCTGCGCCAGCTCCTCGGCCTGACGAAGCCGGTCGTGCGCGTGCGCTACGACCTGCAAGAGGTGGATGAGCCGGGGCTCGGCGCGATCGTCGACGCCTTCCTCGACGAGCGCGCGTCGGGCGAGGTCGGCGGCTGAGC
>CAZMKX010000880.1:0-1666 GCA_964566375.1 uncultured Myxococcales bacterium | reverse complement strand
AGCGCGCGCTGCGCCAGACCGTTCGGCAGCTGAACGACCTGCGCTCGAGCGTGGGCGAGCGCTTCGGCGAGGAGCTCGCGGACGTCTTCACGACGCACATCATGATTCTCGAGGATCAGGGCTTCCGCGCGAAGCTCCGGCACGGCGTCGACACGCACGGAAACGGCGCGCGCGCGCTGGTCGAGACCATGCAGGGCTACGCGGCGATCTTCGCCGCCACGCCCGACGCGACCGTGCGCGAACGCGCGGCCGACGTCGAGGACGTCCTGCAGCGCGCCGTCGGCGAGCTGCTCGGCGTCCGCCTGCACAACCCGCCGCTGCGCCAGGGCGTGATCGTGGTCGCGGAGCGGATCTCCCCGAGCGAGTTCGTCCTGCTCGAGACCGAGAAGATCGCGGGCATCGTGACCGAGCACGGCGGGCCGACCAGCCATGCCGCGATCTTCGCGCGCTCGCTGGAGATCCCGGCGGTGTCGGGCGTGCCGCGCATCGCCGCGCGGCTGCGGCCCGAGGACGAGGTGATCGTCGACGGCCTCGACGGCATCGTGATCGCGACGCCCACGCGCGTGCAGCGCGCGGAGTACGCCTCGGTCGCGGAGCGCTACCGCAAGACGCGCGGCCGGCTCGACGAGCTGCGCGGCCTGCCGAGCGAGACGCGCGACGGCCACGAGATCCGGCTCTCCGCGAACCTCGGCGGCCTCTCCGACCTCGACCTGGTGAAGCGCTACGGCGCGGAGGGCGTGGGCCTGCTGCGCACGGAGGTCTTCGCGCTCGGCGCGCGCGGCCTGCCCGACGAGGAAGAGCAGCACCGCGCGTACTTGCGGGTCGCGACGGTGGTCGCACCCGATCCCGTCGTGATCCGCTGCTTCGATCTGGGCGGCGACAAGGCGCTGCCGGGCGAGCCGATCTCCGAGGTGAATCCGCAGCTCGGCTGGCGCGCGATCCGCATCCTGCTCGACCAGCCCGAGCTGTTCCGCACGCAGCTTCGAGCGATCGTGCGCGCGAACGTGCAGGGCAACGTGCGCATCATGCTGCCGATGGTGACGTCGCTCGAGGAGCTCGAGGCCTCGCACGCGCACCTCGACGCGGTTTGCGCCGAGCTCGGCGCGGATCCGCCACCGCTCGGTGTCATGATCGAGACGCCGGCCGCGGTCGAGATCGCGACTCACCTCGCCGGGCGCGCGGCCTTCTTCTCGATCGGCACCAACGACCTCATGCAGTACACCCTCGCCACCGACCGCGAGAACGAGCGCGTGGCGTCGATCTACGATGCCTTCCATCCCGGCGTTCTCTCCGGAATCCGGCGCGCGATCGACGCCGCGCGCGCGGCGGGAATCCACTGCTCGGTCTGCGGCGAGCTCGGCGGGAACCCGGTGATCGCGCCCCTGCTGATCGGAATGGGCGTCGAGGAGCTCTCGATGGCGCCGTTCTCCGTGCTCGTGCTCCGGCAGGTCGTCCGCCAGACCTCCGTCGCGCGGATGGCGGACTGCGCTCGCGAGATCGCCGGCGCCGCGCGCGCCGCCGACGTTCGCGAGCACCTCACGCGCGCCTACCAGGCGATGGGAATGCTCGCGGATCCGGATCTCGGACCGGTGATGCAGCACCTGCTGCGCTCGCGCGTTGACAGGCGTTCCACCCCCCGATAGCGTGGCCCGGTGATGGCATCCGG
>CAZMKX010000879.1:0-1666 GCA_964566375.1 uncultured Myxococcales bacterium | reverse complement strand
GCCAGCAGCTCGCGCACGTTCTCGCGCGTTCCGATCACCTGGCCGACGCGCGCGTAGAAGACGTTCACGAACGGCAGCGCGCCCGCCCAGCGGTCGACGACCGTGCGTACGAGTCGCGGGTGTGGCGCGCCGAGGATTCCGTCCGCCACGACCATCGTAGCGTCGAACGGCAGCACGCCGCCGTGATTCGCCGCGAGAATCGCTCCCGCCTTTTCGGGGATCACGCCGTGTCCGGAGCTCTCGACCCGGAACCAGTACTTGTAGACGAGCTTGAAGAACGCGAGCGTCCGCCGCGCGACGCGCGGAGACATGCCGAATGCGTCGTACGAGCGGCCATCGAGATGACTGAAGAGCCGCGTCAGGCGCTCCTCGTCCCTGCGCGTGAGCAGCCAGCTCGCGAGCCGATCCAGCGCGCCGGCGGACTCGTCGCGCTCGTCGAAGCTCGGCAGCTCCGGAATCGGCGGTCCCAGATCCGGCGCTTCGCGCGGCTCGGCCTGCGTGTGGCCGCGCGGCTCGAAGCGGGCCTCCGCGACGACGCGCACGCTTCGCTCGCGCAGGCGGAGCAGGTATGGAAGGGTTCCGTCGCCCTGCAGGAACGGGTCGCTGCCGAGCGCCGGCCCCTCGCCGCCGGGATTCTCCTCGACGCTCACGACCGCGGTCTCGCGGGCGCGCGCGCGAGCAGCTCGTCGCCGACGGCGGCCATCCAACGCGCGGCCGTCGAGCGCGGCGCGTACTCGAAGATCGTCTTGGCTCGGCTCTGCGCCTCGTCGATCAGGACGGAGTAGCCGAGCACCGTCTGCGCGATCTGCTTCGGGAAGTGCTGGCGGAGCTTCTCGAGGATCTCCGCGGCCATGCGCGTGTTCCGGTGGAACGTCGGGACGACCAGCGAGATCTCGAGCGCGGGGTGCGCGAACCGCGTCCGCACCATCTCGACCGTGCGCACGAGCTCGGCCGCTCCGTCGAGTGCGAGATAGGTGAGCGGCACGGGCAGGACGACCTCGCCCGACGCCAGCAGCGCGTTCAGCGTGATCACGCCGAACGACGGGGGCACGTCGAAGAGCACGAAGTCGTACGCGGGCGCGCGCTCGAGCGCGTCGCGCAGGCAGAGATTCTCGTCGCCTTCGTACGACGCCGCTTCGTGCGGAAAGAGCGCCAGCGACTTGTTCGACGGGATGATGTCGAGGTTCGGGTGGCGCGCGCGGATCACCGGCAGCGCCGGACGCGTCTCTTCGCCGAGCATGGCGTCGAGAAGAAGGTCGAGCGCCGTGCGGCGCGCGGCGCCGACGTCGATTCCCAGCACCTTGCCGAGCTGGCCCTGCGGATCGAGATCGACGAGCAGCACGCGCTTTCCACGCTCGCGCGCGAGAAAGTCACCGACGCTGGAAACGAGCGTCGTCTTGCAGCTGCCACCCTTCTCGTTGATGAAGGCGATACGGCGAGCGATGGCTGCTTCCCCCCGAGGGGCGCTCGCACAGCTCCCCTCGAGGCCTTAGGTATTCCTCGGGCTCCGAACTGTCAATCGTTCCGCGTCACACGCTCGAGGCGTGCGCGGAGACCCTCGCTGACCTGCGCCGCGTGCGCGAGCCGTACCGGGGTGATCGACACCCGACCGCTGCGCACGACGGCGATGTCGGTGCGCGGCGCGAGCGACTCGTCGCCGCGCAGC
>CAZMKX010000878.1:0-1671 GCA_964566375.1 uncultured Myxococcales bacterium | reverse complement strand
TGTAGAGCATCGCGATCGTCAGGATCGTCGCGCCCCAGAACCAGATCGCGGCGTAGAGGCCGCGCTCGCGGCGCCGGATCACGGTGCCGAAGAAGTTCACCGCGTAGATCACCCAGATCACGACGATCACGATGTCGAGCGGCCACTCGAGCTCGGCGTACTCCTTCGAGGTCGTGTGACCCGTGATGAGTGAGAGACCCGCCAGAACGAGACCGACGTTCCACAGCCACAGGTGAAGCCGCGCCAGGAAGTCCGACGGCAGTCTCGCGCGACACAGGCGCTGCACCCCGTAGTAACTTCCCGCGAAGACCACCCCGAGCGTGAAGCCGAAGATGACGACGTTCGTGTGGATCGGACGCAATCGCCCGAACGTCAGGTAGGGCCCCACGTTCAGCTCGGGCCAGGCGAGCTGCAGCGCGATCAGCAGGCCGACGGACATTCCGACGACCCCCCAGATCAGCGCCGAGAGCGCGAAGCCGCGCACGACGTCCATGTTGTAGACCGGTTCCGTCTCCGTAGGACTCACGTCATTCCCCCGTCGAAATCCTCGTCCGTTTCAGCCTCGGGCCAGACCACGAGCAGGGCCGGGAGCCCTGCGCGCGCGACCCGGTCGGTGACCCGTCCGGGCCAGCCGTCGGCATTGCGCTCCGCGCCGATCACCAGGAGATCTGCGCCGACACCCCGTGTCGCATCCACGATCCTCTGCGCGGGATCGCCGCGCTGCGTGTCGATCCGCACGGGCACCGTCGCGTCCATTCCATGGATCAGGCGTTCGAGCCGTTCCGGCGCCCGCTCCGGCTCCGCGTCGACGTGGTGTGCGTCGGAGACGTAGCCGCGCGGCGGCAGAACGTGGACGACGACGAGCTCGCCCCGCTCGAAGTGGGCGACGCGAAGGCCGAGCTCGAGCCAGGGCGTCGCGCGATCGGGATACTCCTGCGCAACGACGGCAGTCTTGAACTCGCCGGCCGGCGGCGCGTCCTTCACCAGCAGGAGCGGGCAGCCCGGACGGCGCAGCACGCGGTCGGCGACGCTGCCGAGCACGAAGCGCCGCAGACCCCGCAGGCCCACCGCGCCCAGCGCCACCAGGTCGACCGCCAGCAGCTCGCGCAGCGCAAGGATCTCGGCGGCGGGATTTCCCTGCACGAGGTGCAGCTTCACCGGGACCGGCGCGACCGACTTCGCGAGTGCTTCGAGATGCTGCCGCGCGTGCGCGCGGATCTCGTCGGAATCGGCTTTGCGCAGGAGCAGGGCGTCGAGCGGCTCATAGCCCGTGAAGGTCTGGGCCGATTCGCCGAGCACGTGGACCAGATCGAGGCTGGCCCCCGTCCGGCGCGCGAGCGCCGCCGACGCCCGCAGCACGCCCTTGGCCGTGTCCGAGAAGTCGACGCCCACCAGAATGCGTTTTGGCGGCCAGAGCATGCGAGCGCTCTGTGCAACGCACGTACCGAGCGTCGCTGCGCCCGAGCTGCGGATCGGCCTTCTCGCTGTGACAATGGGTTCCAGATCGGGGCAAAGCGCCTCGTTTCGGCCGCGCGCGCGCGACGCAGCGCGTCGCGCGCGGGTTTGCGACTTGCACGGAGAGTCCACGTGGCCTTCTCGATCCCGCACCGCGTGAAGCAGGGCGTCGCGCAGTCGCGCGCGCGCGACTCGTTCTTCGCCGATCGCTCGGCG
>CAZMKX010000877.1:0-1680 GCA_964566375.1 uncultured Myxococcales bacterium | reverse complement strand
CGTGCCGGCCAAAGCGGAAGAAAACAGCCGGAGTGACGGCCATGTCCAAGAAAGTCGAGCTGACGAGACCGCCGAGAATGACGACGGCCACAGGAAAGAGGATCTCCTTCCCGGGCTCCCCCGCCGCAAGAACGAGCGGCACGAGAGCAAGCCCGGCCGTCAGCGCCGTCATCGTGACAGGAACGAGGCGCTCGAGCGACCCGCGCACGATCATCGCCTCGTTAAAGCCCTCGCCTTCGTGTTCCATCAGATGGAGATAGTGCGAGATCATCATGATGGTGTTGCGAGAAGCGATTCCCGCAAGGGTGATCAACCCCACGAGTGTCGCGATCGATACCGTTCCGACGAGCAGCCAAGTCAGGATGAGCCCTCCCACGAACGCAAGCGGAATATTCAGCAGGATCTGCGCGACGATCGCGGCGCTTCGGAAGTGCGCGTAGAGCACGAGGAACATCGTCGCGAGCGTGAAGACGCCAAGCACCGCGATCAGCCGCGACGCCTCCTGCTGGCTCTGGAACTGCCCCTCGAAGCTCACCGTGTAGCCCGCGGGCAGGGCGATCCCGGACACCGCGCGCTGCATGTCGGCGACAGTCGAGGCGAGGTCGCGCCCCGAGACGTTCGACGAGACGACGATACGGCGGCGCACGTTCTCGCGCTGAATGATGTTGGGTCCCAGCCCCTCGCGAACGTCCGCGACCTGAGAGATCGGCACCTTGCGGCCGTCGCCGGCGTCGATGAGCGCGCTGCGGATCGCGTCGACGTCGCGACGCGCGGCGTCGCCGTAGCGCACGAAGACGTCGTAGGTGCGCTCGCCGTCAAGCACCTGGCCGACGACGCGGCCGTTGAGTGCCGTCTCGAGCTGCTCGGTAATTTCGCCAGGCCGCAGGCCGTAGAGCCGCGCTCGATCTCGCCGCACCGAGATCGCGAGCTGGGGGATCAATACCTGCTTCTCTGTCTGCAGGTCGACGACTCCCGGCACGGCCGCGAGCACCGACTGGATCTCCGCGGCCTTCGCGCGCAGCACGGCGAGATCGGGACCGAAGAGCTTCACGGCGATCTGCGCGCGCACCCCCGAGAGCAAGTGATCGAGCCGATGCGAGATGGGCTGGCCCACGTTCAGGGCGATACCCGGGATCTGCGCGAGCTTGTCGCGGATCTCGCCGAGAATCTCCTCGCGCGAGCGCTCGGACGGCTTGAAGTCGACGTCGATCTCGCTGTAGTGGACGCCTTCCGCGTGCTCATCGAGCTCCGCGCGTCCCGTGCGCCGCCCGGTCAAGGCGACCTCGGGAACCGAGAGCAGGAGGCGCTCGGCGATCGTGCCGATCCGGTTCGACTCGGCGAGTGAGGTTCCAGGCGCGACGAGCACGTTGACCGTCGCCGTGCCCTCGTTGAACTCGGGCAGGAACTCCTTGCCCATGAGCGGGTAAAGCGAGAACGAGCCGACGACCATCAACGCCGCTGCGCCGACAGCGATCCGCGGGTGGCGGAGCGCCGCCGCGAGCAGGAACCGGCGGTCGATATCCTTGAGATGGCGCACGAGCCAGCCGTCCTTCTCGTCCGCCATCCGCCGCATGCCCGGGAGGAGGTACGAGCACAGCGCCGGGATCACGGTCAGCGAGACCACGAACGAGGCGGCCATCGAGACGATCGTCGCGACTCCGATCGGTGCGAAGAGTCGCC
>CAZMKX010000876.1:0-1680 GCA_964566375.1 uncultured Myxococcales bacterium | reverse complement strand
GCACCAGATTCGGTTAGGGTGCGGCCACGCTTGCGCTTTTCGCGCACCGCCTCGATCCATGCGAAGGGAGTATTGCCAATGACGGACGTCGTGATTTCCAGCGCCTGCCGCACGCCGATCGGCTCGTTCCAGGGGGCGCTCGCGGGGCTTTCCGCGTCCGACCTGGGCGCGGTCGCGGTTCGCGAGGCGGTGAAGCGCGCGGGTATCGACGGCGCGAAGGTCGATCGCGCGATCATGGGCAACGTCCTCTCCGCCGCGATGGGCCAGGCGCCTGCCCGGCAGGCGGTGATCAAGGCGGGCCTGCCGGTCGCGGTCGGCGCGGTGACGATCAACAAGGTCTGCGGGTCCGGCCTTCAGGCCGTGATGTACGCCCGCCGCGAGATCCTGGTCGGCGAGGCCCAGATCATGATCGCCGGCGGCATGGAGAGCATGACCAACGCCCCCTACGCGCTGCCTCAGGCACGCGGCGGCTACCGGATGGGCAACGGCCAGATCATCGACACGATGATCCACGACGGCCTCTGGGATCCGTACAAGAACTTCCACATGGGCAACTGCGGGGACATGGTCGCGGCCAAGTACGGCTTCAGCCGCGAGGACCAGGACGCGTTCGCCGCCGAGTCGTACCGCCGCGCACGCGCCGCGCAGGCGAGCGGCAAGTTCAAGACCGAGATCGTGCCGGTCGAGATCGCCGGCAAGAAGGGCGCCGTCGTCGTCGACCAGGACGAGGAGCCCGGACGCGGCGATCCGGCGAAGTTCGCGGGCCTGCGGCCGGCGTTCTCGAAGGACGGCACGGTGACGGCGGCGAACGCCTCGTCGATCAACGACGGCGCCGCCGCGCTGATCGTGACCAGCGCCGAGAAGGCCGCCGAGCTCGGCATGCCGCGCATGGCGCGGATCGTGGCCGACGCGACGGCCGCCGTAGAGCCGGAGTGGTTCACGATCGCGCCCGTTCACGCGCTCGCGAAGCTCTACGCGAAGACGGGCACCAAGCCCAACGACTGGGACCTGTACGAGATCAACGAGGCGTTCTCGGGCGTCACGATGGCGGCGGCGAAGGAGCACGGCATCCCGCTCGACAACGTGAACGTGCATGGAGGTGCGGCAGCGCTCGGTCACCCGATCGGCTGCTCCGGCGCGCGCGTGCTCGTCACGCTCCTGCACGCCCTGGCCGATCGCGGCAAGCGGCGCGGCATCGCGACGCTCTGCATCGGCGGCGGAGAGGCGGTCGCGCTCGCGGTCGAGCTGGTCTGATGAAGACGCTCGCGATTCTCGGAACGGGCACGATGGGCGTGGGCCTGGCGCAGAGCGCGGCGCAGGCCGGATTCCAGGTGATCTTCTGGAACCGCAGGCAGGATTCCGTCGACAAGGGTGTCGGCGCGCTGAAGAAGTCGTTCGCGCGGCTGCTCTCGAAGGAGAAGATCTCGCAGGCCGACCACGACGCCGCGCTCGCGCGGGTGCGCGGAAGTGCGACGCTCGAGGACGTGAAAGCCGCCGACATCGTGCTCGAGGCGGTGCCGGAGGATCTCGAGACCAAGCGCGCACTCTACGAGAAGCTGCACGGCCTTTGCGACGAGCGCGTGATCTTCGCGACCAACACGTCGTCGCTCTCGATCACGGCGCTCTCGACGGTCTCGGGGCGACCGAAGAACTTCGTCGGCATGCACTTCTTCAACCCGG
>CAZMKX010000875.1:0-1685 GCA_964566375.1 uncultured Myxococcales bacterium | reverse complement strand
AGCTCGTCCAGGGCAACGTGAAGATGCACGAGGTGACGCTTCCCGAGGGCCTGCGCCTCGACGAGATCGCAACGCGGCTCGGCGACGTGGGCATCACCGATCCGGACTCGTTTCTCGCGCTCGCTCGCGACGCGGAGTTCGCGAAGAGTCGCGGGCTGTCGGCACCGTCGTTCGAGGGGTACGCCTATCCCGAGACGTACCGCTTCCAGCGCCACACGCCGCCCGAGCTCGTGCTCGAACGGATGCTCGACGAGTTCCGCACGCGACTCACGAGTGACGACGAAGCGGCGATCGCCAGCTCGGGGATGTCCCTGCACCAGGTCGTGACGCTCGCGTCGATCGTCGAGAAGGAGTCCGCGCAGGTAGCCGAGCGTCCGGTGATCGCGGGCGTGTACCGCAACCGGCTGCGGTTGGGCATGCGGCTGCAGTCGGATCCGACGGTGATCTACGGGATCGTGCAGACGCGGGGCGCCTTCGACGGCGACATCCGCAGTCGCGACCTGCGCGAAGACACCGCCTGGAACACGTACACGCGCGCCGGTCTGCCGCCCACGCCGATCGCGAGCCCTTCGATCGAGGCGATCCGCGCGGTTCTCTTTCCCGCAAACGTCCCCTACCTGTTTTTCGTGGCGAGAAACGACGGCTCGCACCACTTCTCGGAGAGCTTGACCGAGCACAACGGCGCGGTAAAACGCTATCAGAGCAAGCGCCGGGGCGATCTGGCGAAGGAGTGACGATGGCGAGCGCGGTCGAATACTTCGAGAAGCGCGTTCCCGCGGCCTGGAACGACCGGCTCACGGCGCAAACGGAGCGCGGGGCCGATGGTGCGGATCTGCTTGCCCGCATGCGTGCAGCGAGCTTCGCCCTGGAGGTGGAGATCGCGAGCGGCGCGCGATTCCATCTGCTCGTCGAGGGGGGATCCATGCGCGCGACTCCGGCGGCGAACGCGGATCCGCTCGTCACGCTCGCACTCTCGGACTCCGACTGCGCGCGGCTCGAGTCGACGGTGGGTCCGTCGCCGATGAACCTGCTCGGCGGAATCGGCGGAAATCCCGACTTCGTGCTGACGCCGGCGCGGATCGCCGCGCTGCGCGAGATCGAGGGCACGATGCGGATCGAGGTGACCGGCCGCGAGAGCTGGGGCGTCGTCCTGCACTTCGGAGCTCCGCCGGTGCCTGCGCCGACGACGACGGTGTCGATCGCGAGCGAGGAGTTCGCCCGGCTCCTCAGCGGTGACCTCGACCTTCAGGGCGCATTCATGACGGGCAAGCTCCAGCTCGGCGGGAACGTCGAGGTCCCGATGAAGATGGCGATGGCCATCATGACGCCGGACTGAGCGGGAACCGGCCAAGAGCGCCAAAGGCGACGGACGGCCGCGCGAAGCGAGCAAGGTGCGCGGAGCGCGCCGCGCAGCGAGGCGCAGCCGAACGAAGTGTGGGTGGCCGGGCTTCGCCCGGCCAGGCCCCGCTAGTGCGGCATCGCGACTTCGCGAAGGAGCGCGATCTGGTCGAGCGCTTTGCCCGCGCCCGCAGCGACGGCGGTGAAGGGGTCGTCGCTGCGAACGATCGGAAGCTTGGTCTCCTGGCGCAGCAGCTGGTCGAAGTCGCGCAGCAACGCGCCACCGCCCACGAGCACGATGCCGCGATCGACGATGTCGGCCGCGAGCTCCGGCGGCGTGCGCTCGA
>CAZMKX010000874.1:0-1689 GCA_964566375.1 uncultured Myxococcales bacterium | reverse complement strand
CCGATGAACCACTGGATCAGCCCGTAGTGGACCTCGAGGTTCGTCTGCAGATCGTCCCCGCGCAGCTCCATGCGGCGCAGGATCTCCGCCATGCGGTCGTAGTTCTCGCGCCGCGAGCCACCGTGCGTGAGCACGAGCGCGATGTTCGAGTCGTAGGCGCCCGCGACGTTGTAGTAGACGAAGGAGCTCGTGTCCGGATTGCGGATGCCGATGCCCTGGTCGAAGCGGACCTCGTCGGCGAGCGGGGGGGACCAGCTGCGGATCAGTCCGCCGGCGTGCGGCTGCAGCGCGCGGTTCGTCGCGTTGACGCGCACCTCGAGGCCCGAGACGTGCCGGACCACGCGCTCCGGCCTGGGCACGCGCTTCCCGTGCGCGGCGAGCAGCGCCATCGCCTCGATCAGCCGCTCGACGTGGAAGTGCTCGCTCGGGTCGTGCGGATTCGTGAAGCGCAGGCGGTAGGCGAGCTCCGTGACGGCGTGCTCGACCTGGATCCGCGTGTTCATCTCCATGAAGAAGAAGTCGAACCCGTCGACGATGCACTCGAACGTGGACACGGAGTCGAGCCCCGTGGCGGCACCGAACCTCTCGCTCTCGGCCTCCATGCGCTCGAGGTAGCCCCGGTCCCCGATCAGCGTCTCGCGCGTCCGGCCGCTGGCGCGCTCGATCTCGACGTCCAGCAGCTCCTTGGTGAGCGAGACCTCGACGAGCTTCTGCTCGTGCATCTGCACCGAGCAGTCGCGACCGCCGAGCGACAGGCACCAGTCGCCGTTTCCGATCAGCTGGATCTCGTTGTGGCGCGTGCGCTCGATGTTGAGCTCGACGAGGAAGTTCCGGTTCGAGCCGGGCTCGACGACCTTCGACTCCGCGCACACGTCCATCACTGCGGCGGCGATCTCGTCGGGCTTCGCGACGACGCGCTGTCCCTTGCCGCCGCCGCCGCCGATGTACTTGAAGCGGATGCGGTGCGTCGGATACTGGCGCCAGATCTCCGCGCAGATCCGATCCGCCTCCTTCTGCAGGTCGGCGATCGTGACCAGCTCGATGTTGCGGGCGTAGCCCGCCTGGAGCAGCGACTCCGCGTTCTCCTCGAGCGCGACCTGCGCGTTCCAGGTGAAGCCGAGCTCGTGCTGCTTCGCCAGCTTCTCGAGGCCCTTCCGGTCCCGGGCTCGAGCGAGCAGGGCGCGCGCGCTGACGTCGTCGACGCCGGGAATGACGGTGTTGCCGAGGCTCCGCGCGAGCTTCTTCGCCTCGTCCTTCGCGCCGGCGCGGCGCAGCACGTGCGACGACGGCCCCATGAAGCCGAGCCCGGCCTGCTCGATCGCCTCGACGAGATCCGCGTCCTCGGCCATGAAGCCGTAGCCGGCGAAGACGTGCGTGTAGCCGCCGCCCTTCGCGATCGCGACGATCTCGCGGATCCGCTTCAGCTTCTGCTCCTGACCCGCGCCGGTGTAATCCGCGACGCGGTGCACGTTCTGCGGGAAGCGGAAGGAGCGCAGCTCGGGCGCGAGACAGCGCGGGTAGACGACCGAATCCTTCTCCGAGAGCAGCATGCCGTACTCGCGCACGCCGATCTCGTCGAAGACCTGGAACGCCTCGAGCCGCACGGGCCCGCGGCAGACGACCAGCACCTTCAACGCGTCGAGCGAGAACGAGCGCAGCCACGGGCTCTCGCAATCGGCGAAGCGGCGC
>CAZMKX010000873.1:0-1698 GCA_964566375.1 uncultured Myxococcales bacterium | reverse complement strand
ATCGCATCCTGAAGTTCGACGGCTGCTACCACGGCCATCCCGATCACATGCTCGCAGCGGCCGGCTCCGGGGTCGCGACGCTCGGCATTCCGGGCACCGACGGCGTTCCGCGCGCGGCGGTGGCCGACACGCTGGTGCTTCCGTTCAACGACCTCGACGCGGTCGAATCCCTGTTCAGCGCGCGCGGCTCCGAGATCGCCGCCGTGATCGTCGAGCCCGTGGCAGCGAACATGGGCCTGGTGATGCCCGCGGACGGCTTTCTGCGCGGGCTGCGCGCGCTCTGCGACAGACACGGCGCACTGTTGATCTTCGACGAGGTGATCACCGGATTCCGCGTCGCGCTCGGCGGCGCACAGGCGCGCTTCGGCGTCGCGCCCGACCTGACCACATTCGGCAAGGTGATCGGCGGCGGGCTTCCCGTCGGCGCGTACGGCGGGAATCGCGCGCTCATGGAGCGCATGGCGCCCGTCGGATCGATCTACCAGGCGGGCACGCTCTCGGGCAATCCGCTCGCGACCGCGGCGGGTCTGGTAGCCCTCGAGCTCGCCGCGCAGCCGGGCGTGTACGAGAACCTCGAGGCCGGGAGCCGACGCATGGCGGACGGCCTCGCGGGGATCGCTCGAGAGGCGGGAATTCCGTTCACGTCGAGCGCACTCGGAGGCGTGTTCGGCTTCTTCTTCCACGCGGGCCCTGTGCAGAGCTACGCGGACGCGCAGAAGTCGGACACCGCCCGGTTTCGCCTCTTCTTCCACGCGATGCTCGAACAGGGCATCTACCTGGCGCCGTCGCCGTTCGAGGCGGGCTTCCTGACCACGGCGCACGGCGACGCGGAGCTCGACCAGGCGCTCGAGGCGGCACGGCGCGCCTTTGCGCGGCTCACGTAAATGGCCGACGAGCCGCGCGGCAAGCCGCGTCTGGCCGCCGTCAAGATGGGCCGCGGCTTCGAGGCGGCCTGGGAGGCTGCGCTCTCGATCGTGGTCGGCGCGGTGCTCGGAATCTACGTCGATCGCTGGCTCGACACCTCCCCGTGGCTGATGATCGTGTTCCTGACCCTGGGTGCGGTGGTCGCGTTCCGCCGCCTGATCGCGCTGGGAAAGAGCGCTCTGAAGGACCAGGAATCCCCGCCGCCCTGAGACAGCGCAGCGCTTCGTTGCACGCCAAGTACTGGATCGTGCTCGCGCTTGCATTCACGGGGTCTTTTTCATATGGATTCCACGCCGCTTGGAGCCTGGCTCTGGGCGGCGCGATCCAAGTCCTGAATCTGGCCGTCCTGGAGCGAAGCGTTCGCGCCGTACTCTCGGCAGGGGGTTCTACCGGAAATCTCGCCCCGGTTGCCCAGCTCGCGCTCTTGCTCCGAACGGTTCTGTTCTTCACCGCGGTGATCTACGTGCTCACATCCACTTCCGCCCAGCCGCTCGCATTCCTTGCCGGCCTGCTGGTGATCGTTCCGGCAGCGATCTGGCACGGCCTCACGCCACCGGCGCCGGTGCGCTGAGATGGGTCACCCTCCTTCCATCTTCGGCGCCTTCGAAGCCTCCGTACCCGTGCTGCTGCAGTCGGTCATCGCCGGCATGTTGATCGTGATCTTCATCGCCTGGCGGGTTCGGGCCAGCCTCGGCCCCGAGGCCGTCATCCCGGACGGGCGCTTCTCGCTGCGCAACGTCTTCGAGGTCATGCTCGAGGGAATCGCGAGCCTGG
>CAZMKX010000872.1:0-1701 GCA_964566375.1 uncultured Myxococcales bacterium | reverse complement strand
GCTCGCCGCGGAGGACCGCGCGCTCGATTTCTGAGCCGCGCGCGAAGGAACGCACAGCGATGGCCATGGCCGTGACGATGCCGCAGATGGGTGAGAGCGTGGTCGAGGGGACCGTCGAGCGCTGGCTCGTGCACGAAGGCGAGCGCGTTTCGAAGGACCAGGTCCTGTGCGAGATCACGACCGAGAAGGTCGATGCGGAGGTCGTCGCGCCGGAAGCGGGCGTGGTCGCGAAGATCCTCGTCGCCCAGGGGACGACCGTGCCCGTCGGTGCCGAGCTCGCGCTTCTCGACGCTGCGGGCGGTGCCGCGCGGGTCGACGCGCCCGCTGCGCCAGTATCGGTGCAGGCCGCGCCCGCGTCGGCCGGGCCCGCCGCCGCGAAGTCCGCGCCGGAGCCCGGTCGCGCGTCGCCAGTGGCGCGCCGCATGGCCGAGGAGCGCGGGATGGACGTCAGCGCGATTCCGGGCAGCGGCGTGAGCGGCCGCGTGACCAAGGCGGACGTCGCGGCGCATGCGCCGACCGCGCAGGCGCCCGCAGCCGCGCCATCCGCCGCGCAGATGAAGCCGGTCGCGGGCTCGCTGGCCGAGTTCCTGTCGGGCATGAAGGTGCCCACGCATCGCGTCACGCCCGAAGACAAGGTGATTCCGTTCACCGCCATTCGCCGGCGCATCGCCGAGCACATGGTCGTGTCGAAGGTCGTCTCGCCGCACGTCGGCACGGTCGCGGAGATCGATCTCTGGAAGCTCGCGAAGCTGCGCGAGCGCGCGAAGAAGGACTTCGAGCGCGCGCACGGCTTCGGGCTGACCTACCTGCCGTTCGCCGTCGCCGCGACGGTGCGCGCGCTCCGGGATTTCCCGCGCATGAACTCCGCCGTGGTGGGCGACGCGATCGTCGAGCGCGCGGGCATCCACATCGGCGTCGCGGTCGAGACCGAGCGCGGTCTGCTCGTGCCGGTGGTGAAGAACGCCGATCGACTCTCGCTCGTCGGTCTGGCCGAGGCGATCAACCTGCTCGCCAGGCGCGCGCGCGATCGCGAGATCTCCGCCGACGAGCTTGCGGGCGGGACCTTCACGCTCACCAATCCCGGCCGCGAGGGGAACCTGTACGGGTTCGCGGTGATCAACCAGCCGCAGGTCGGTATCCTGCGCATGGGCGAGGTCAAGAAGCGAGCGATCGTCGTCGACCAGGCCGGCGAGGACACGATCGCCATCCACCCGATGATGTACCTCGCGCTCTCGTACGACCACCGCATCATCGACGGCGTGACGGGCAACGGATTCCTGTATCGCGTCGGAAAGTACCTCGAAGCCGCCGAGTTCGAGCTCTAGGAGTCGCGCATGACGATCGCTGCCGCCGACCAGATCAGCATGTACCGCAACATGGTCCTGATCCGCCGCTTCGAGGAAGGCGTTGCGGAGGCCTACGCCGACGGCTTCATCGGCGGCTTCACGCATCTGTACATCGGCCAGGAGGCCGTCGCGACCGGCGCGATCACGGCGTTGAACCACGACGACTATGCGATCGGAACATATCGGGTCCACGCGCATGCGCTGGTGCGCGGCTCGTCGCCGCGCGCGCTGATGGCCGAGCTCTACGGGCGCGCGACGGGCGTGTGCAAGGGGAAGGGCGGCTCGATGCACTTCTTCGACGCCGAGAACTATTTCCTGGGCGGCTACGGGATCGTCGGCGGCAACCTGCCGATCG
>CAZMKX010000871.1:0-1704 GCA_964566375.1 uncultured Myxococcales bacterium | reverse complement strand
TCCGCGCGACACCCGGTGGTGACGAAGATCTTCTCGCCGTTCAGCACCCACTCGTTTCCGTCGAGCACCGCCGTGGTCTGCACGGCCTTGGAGTCGGAGCCGCAGCCCGGCTCCGTGATCGCCATGGCGAGCGTCTTGCCGCCCCAGCGCTTCTGCTGTTCGGCCGAGCCCGACGCGCGGAGCGCCGCGTTTCCCAGCCCGCCGGTTCCGCGCCGCATGCGCACCGTGTAGTCGCCCCAGGTCTGGCCGGCGCTGATCAGCATGCTCATCACGCCCATCGACGAGTCGAGGTCGTCGCGGCCGGCGAGATAGGCGAACGGGTTCTTGAAGTCCTTGGCCTCGGGCAGCTCGTCGGGCGCGAACTCCTCTTCGTGCTCGTCGTAGTAGCGCGCGTAGTTGCGGCAGATCAGCGCCTCGGCGCGCACGGCCGCCAGGACCTTCTCGTCGTTCTCGGTGAGGGTGAAGTCGATCATCGGATTCTCTCCTCGTTTCAGAGCGCGCCGACGGCTTCGTTGACCGTCAGTGCGCGGGCGTTTCGGTACCACATCTCGACCGGGTACTCGCGGATGAAGCCGTGGCCGCCGAAGATCTGCAGGCCGTTGTCGGCGATCTTCATCGTCTCGCGGGTCACGTACGTCTGCGCGAGCGCGGTCGCGCGCGTCGCGTCCAGCCCGTTCTCGAGCTGGCTTGCCGCCTTCCAGACCAGGTGACGCATGGAGTTCACCTCGATCTGCATCTCGGCCAGCATGAACGCGATCGCCTGCTTCTGCGCGATCGGCTGCTCGAACGCGACGCGCTCCTTGGCGTAGGGGATGGCGAGCTCCATCACGCCGCGCGCGAGTCCGACCGCCAGCGCGCAGGAGGCCGCGCGCAGGCTGTTCACGAGCCGCGCGCCGTCGATGCCCTTCTCGCCGCCGAGCCGCGCGTTCGCGGCGACCTCGACGCGATCGAGCTCGACCGTGTAGCGCGGCAGACACTGGAACCCGAGCGTGCGTTCCGGAGCACTCGCGATCCTCATGCCCGCGGCGTCGCGCGGAACGATGAAGGCCTCGAGCCCGGCCAGTCCCTTGCGCGCGCCGCGCGCGACGACGAGCAGGTGGCTCGAGGTGGCCGCGAGCGGCACGAGGCGCTTCGTGCCGGTGAGCGTGAAGCCGTTGCCCTTCGGCTCGGCGACGGTGCGCAGGTTGCCCGCGTCGAACGTGAAGCTCGGCTCCAGGATCGCCAGCGACGCCGCGTGAAACTTCGGGCCCGCGAAGAGCGGCAGGTAGGTCTTCTTCTGCTCGTCGGTGCCGAAGTCCAGCAGCGGCTGCACGAAGAGCGCGGGCGTGAGCGCCGCTGCCGCGAGCGGCGCGTCGCCCCAGGCCAGCTCCTCGAGCACCAGCGCGTTGGTCACGGGCGAGCGGCCGATCCCGCCGCCGCCGTACGACTCGGGAATGGCGCCCGCGACCAAGCCCAGCTCCCAGCTCTTCTGCAGAAGATCCTCGGGCAGCTCGAGCTTCTCGTCGCACGGTCGCGCGATCTCGCGCAGCTCGCCCTGGGCGAACTCGTGCACGGTCTGGCGGATCAGATCCTGCTCTTCCGTCGGTCCGAATGAAATCATGGAGTCTCCTCTCGTTCCTTACGCTTTGGGGTGTAGGGCTGGTGGAAATACCAGGCGATCGATCCGCCTTGTCCGTCCTTGGTGAGCCGGCCCTCGGTGAAAGC
>CAZMKX010000870.1:0-1706 GCA_964566375.1 uncultured Myxococcales bacterium | reverse complement strand
CTCGGTCTCGGGGTCTTCATCTGCTTCGTGCAGGCGTTCATCTTCACCTTCCTCACCATGCTGTACATCGGGATGGGTCTCGAGGAATCTCACTAGAAAGGGAGTAGCGATGCGTGCGTTCTTCTTCGTTGCGGCCGTGTTGGCCATGGCTCTGTCGCCGGATCTGGCCTTCGCGGCCGAGGAAGGCGGCGGATCGGGTTGGGGGATCGCGATCGGCTCCGGCCTCGCGATCGGCCTCGCGATTCTCGGCGCCGGCATCGGCCAGGGCCTGACGGCGGCGAACGCCGTCTCGGGCATCGCCCGGAATCCCGGCGCCGCGGCCGCGATCCAGACCCCGATGATCATCGGCCTCGCGCTGATCGAGTCCATCGCGCTGCTCGCGTTCGTCATCGCGTTCCTGATCCAGGGCAAGATCTAGCGCGCGACCGCCTCTTCTCGACTCGGCGCCCGGGCGTTCACACGAGCGCCCGGGCGTTCTTGTTTCCCGCGCAGTTGTACGCGGCACGCGCCTTGCTCCTCCTTCCTGCCGGGTGGAACGGACATCCCTCTTTCGGGACCAGGGATTCCGGGAAGCCCATGCCGGGTGGGGAACGGGGAAAGGCGCACGAATTAACGGGGTGAGGCGTGCGCATTCCCCATCCGGCTTTCACTCGTTCACACTGACGCGGTGAGAGCGCGCGGCAGGTTCCTGGTTCTCGAGGGGATCGACGGCTCGGGGAAGACCGAGCAGACGCGCCGCCTCGCGCGCTGGCTCGAGTCGCGGGGACACCGCGTGGTGTCGACGCGCGAGCCGACCGCCGGCACGTTCGGCCGCCGCTATCGCGCCTGGGCGCGCGGTGAGTTCGAGGCCACGCCGGACGAGGTGCTCGGCTTCTTCCTCGAGGACCGGCGAGAGCACCTTTCGCAGGTCGTGCTGCCCGCTCTGGCCCGAGGCGAGCTCGTGGTTTGCGACCGCTACAAGGACTCGACGCTCGCCTACCAGGCCGCGCAAGGACTCGATCGCGGCCGGCTTCGCGCGCTCTTCGACACGCCGGAGTTCCCGGAGCCCGACCTCGTGCTCTGGCTCCGCCTGCCCGTGCCGACGGCTCTCGCGCGCATGGGTGATGATGCGACGGAGCGCTTCGAACGCGGCGACTTCCTGGTCCGCGTGGACGCCGAGTACGCGCGGCTCGGCCTCGAGGCGATCGACGCGAGCGGGAGCGCGGACGAGGTCGAGGCGCGCATTCGCACGCGAGTCGAGCGCGCGCTCGCGTGAGCGAATCGAGCGCGGTCGAGTGGGTCGGCGCGCTCGCGGGCCTGGCCTGCGTGTGGCTCGTCGCCCGCGCGAGCATCTGGAACTGGCCGATCTCGATCCTGAACACGGTGCTCTACTTCGTCGTGTTCCTGCGCGCGCGTCTGTACGCGGACGCGCTCCTGCAGGTCGTCTTCACGCTGCTCGGCGTGTACGGGTGGTGGAGCTGGCGCTTCGGCGGCAGCGGGGGCGCGGAGCTCCCCGTTCGGCGCGCCACGGCGAAACAGATGTCGGTCGCGGTCGCGGCCGCGCTGGCCGGCACATCGATCTCCGCGCTCACGCTCGCGCGCGCGACCGACTCCCCGGCGCCGCTCTGGGACTCGAGCGTGCTCGTGCTGAGCCTCGTGGCGACCTGGGCGCAGGCGCGCAAGCTCGTCGAGTCGTGGTGGGTCTGGATCGCCGTCGACGTGATCTC
>CAZMKX010000869.1:0-1707 GCA_964566375.1 uncultured Myxococcales bacterium | reverse complement strand
GCCCGCCATCGCCTTCATGATGTCGGGCTCGCCGCCGCTCGCGGTCGCGACCGCACCGACGGAGCCCTCGCCGCGACCGAGCTCCTTCAGGTCGAGCCCGGCGCAGAAGGCGCGCCCGGCGCCGGTCAGGATCGCGACGCGCACGTCGGGGTCGAACGAGAGCGTGGTGAACGCCTCGACGAGCGCGGCGCGCAGCTCGCGCGAGAGAGCGTTCATCGCCTTCGGGCGATTCAGCGTCACGGTGGCGACGCCCGGAATGCGCTCGACGAGCAGTACGGGATCGGGCATGCGGCTCTCCCTGGGGAACGACGTATCGCATGATAGTCTCGCGCGTCGCCGCGAAACAAACCGAGGAGCGCCGTCAGAATGGACTCGCCGACGCCGCTTCCCGCGCTCGGCCGCGTCGCGCCGCGCGTCTTCTACGGCTGGTGGGTGGCGCTCGGCGCCTGCCTGATCTCGTTCGTCTGCGCGGGGGTCGGCTTCTACAGCCAGGGCGTCCTGCTCGACGCTCTCTGCAACGAACGCGGCTGGTCTCGCGCGTCGGTCTCGGGGGCGACCGGTCTCTACTTCGCGGTGTCGGGCTTTGCCGGGCTCGCCGTGGGCCGCGGCATCGACCGCTTCGGGGCGCGCGGCTTCATCGCGATCGGAGCGCTGGTGCTGGCCGCCTCGCTGTTCGCGATCGGGCGCGTCGAGTCGGTCGGCATGCTCTACGTCTGGATCCCGTTGATGGCGATCGGCACGTCGCTGGCGGGGCCGGTGCCGACCGCGGCGATCGTCACGCGCTGGTTCGTGAGGCTTCGCGCGCGCGCGATGACGGTGTCACAGACCGGTGTCTCGATCGGCGGGATCGTGCTGGTGCCGCTCTCGACCGGTCTGATCCACGCCTACGGGCTGGCCGCGGCGATGGCGGGGCTCGCCGTGATCGTGGTGGGCGTGGCGCTGCCGGTGGTGGTCTTCGTGCTGCGCACCGACCCCGCGCGGCTCGGGCTCTTCGCGGATGGGCACGCCGACGCGGAGTCGCTCGCGCTCGCGCAGGCCGACGACGAGCCGGAGCGTTTCCTGCGCACGCGCGACGCGCTGCGCGAGCCGGCCTTCTGGATGCTCATGCTCGCGTTCGGGCTCGGTCTGTTCGCGCAGGTCGGGTTCCTCGCGCACCAGCTCGCCTGGCTTCGCGAGCGCATCGGCCCCCACGAGGCTGCGCTGGCCGTGAGTGCGACGGCGTCGGGCAGCGTCGTCGGCCGCTTCTTGGTCGGCCCGATCGCCGATCGCGTCGAAAAGCGCTGGGTCGGCGTCGGGCTCTTCGTCGCGCAGGCGATCGCCACGCTGGCTTTCGCGCACGCACCGGGCTTCGCGACGGCCGCGGGCGCCTCGTTCGTGTTCGGGCTCACGATGGGCAACATCTTCATGATGCAGCCGCTGCTCGTCGGCGAGTTCTTCGGCGTCGCCGCCTTCGCGAGCGTCTTCGGCGCGCTCGCGCTCGGCACGCAGCTCGCGAGCGGGCTCGGCCCCTACGCCGTCGGCGTCGCCTACGGCTGGTTCGGCGGCTACCCGCACGTCTTCGAAGCGCTCGCGGGAATCGCGCTCTGCGCAGGCGCGGTCATCTCGCGCGTCCGCGCACCGGCAGCGTCTTGAACGAGACGAGCAGCGCGACAGCCGCCCTCGCGCCCGCGCGGCAAGCCGCGAAGCGGCGCGCAGCGAGGCGCAGCC
>CAZMKX010000868.1:0-1710 GCA_964566375.1 uncultured Myxococcales bacterium | reverse complement strand
CGCGGGGCGCCGCGACCCGCGGCGCTACTGCCGCTCGATCTTCGCCTGCTCGATCACGCGCCGCCATTTCTCGACGTCGCCCGCGACGAGGCGCCTCATCTCGTCGGGCGTGCTGCCGCGCGCGGTCACGCCGAGCGCGGCGAGCTTCTCCGCCACCTCGGGCGCCGCGAGCGCGCGCTGGATCTCGGCGTTCAGGCGGCCGACGATCGCGGCCGGCGTCTTCGCCGGCGCGGCGATCGCGTTCCACGACGACGCCGCGTAGCCGGGAACGCCGCTCTCCGCCACGGTCGGCACGTCGGGGAACGCCGGATTGCGGCGCTCGGAAGTTACCGCGAGGATGCGCACCGCCCCGCTCTTCGCCTGCGGCACGACCGGCGCGAGCATCTCGAACGCGACCTGCACGTCGTTCGCGCGCAGCGCCGTGATCACCGCCGGGCTCCCCTTGTACGGGACCACCGTCGCGTCGAAGCCGGTCATCGACCGGAAGAGCTCGGCGGACAGGTTCTGCGTGCTGCCGACGTTGATCGTGCCGATGTTGAGCTTGCCCGGGTTCGCCTTCGCAAAGGCGATGAGCGCCTTCATCGAGTCGATCTTCGCGTCCGCGCTCGCGACGACCGCGACGTCGAAGAACCCCAGCGTCGATACCGGAGCGAAATCGGCGAGCGTGTCGAAAGGCAGCGACTTGAACAGGGACGCGGAAACCGCGTTGCCGTTCGACATCAGGAGCAGCGTGTAGCCATCGGGCGCGGCCTTCGCCACCGTCTCGGCCGCGACGATGCCGCCCGCGCTGGGACGGTTGTCGACGACGACCGGCTGCCCGAGGTGCTCGGAGAGCTTCTGCGCTACGACGCGCGCGGTGACGTCGGCGACGCCTCCGGGCGCGAATCCGACGACGAGCTTGATCGGCTTCGAGGGCCACGGCTGGGCCGGGGCGGGCGAGGCGAAGGCGAGCGCGAAAGCCGCGACCGAGGCGGCGATGTAGCGGGACGGGAGTCGCATGGGCGGGCGCGGGGGCGGTAAGTCGGTGTCCGGCGTCATCATAGCGGCAGTGCCGGGCGGCCAACGACCGGCGCGCCAATGGTAGGCTTCGGCACCCTTGGGCTCCCAGCGAAGCGCCGCCCCGTGAACCTGCTCCTCGTCGGCGCGTTGTCGTGGAACCCGGAGCGCGTCCGCAGCCTGCGCGAGCGCGGCCACCGCCTCTGGGGACTGTGGTCGCGCAGCATGGCGTGGGACCAGGGCCCCTACCCCTGCCTCGACGGCTGCGTGTCGCCGGTCACGCTCGCCGAGGCGGCCCGCACGATCCGCGAATGCTCGATCGACGCGGTCTACAGCCTGTTCCAGGTCTATCACCCGCGCTTGTGGGGGCCGTCCGCCCCAGGGGTCGAGTACGACGTCTGGACGCTGCTGCGCGCGCTCCTCGCCGAGCGCGCGCGCGGCGCGTTCGACGCGCCGGTCGCCCGCCACTGGGGCTTCGACGTGCAATCCTTCGCGCTCGACGTCGTCCGCGCGCTCGACGGCCACGTGTTCTGCAACGCCGAGAAGGCGCGCTACTGGACCGCGCCCCCGCGCGAAGGCGGGTGCGGCATCGACGCATTCGACGCCGCGCCGGCCACCGCGTTTCTCGACGGCGACCGCCCGAAGCTCGCGTTCATGAACGACGACTTCGCCGGGCGGTTGTCGGAGCGAACCGGCGAGATCCACACCGTGTGC
>CAZMKX010000867.1:0-1716 GCA_964566375.1 uncultured Myxococcales bacterium | reverse complement strand
CTACGGGGTCGAGGACGCGCGCGAGCGGCGCTTCCGCTACGGCGTGCAGGTCAACAGTCTCGGCCTCACCGAGAGCCAGCCCGAGAACAACATCATCCGCATCGTGCTCGAGGCGCTCGGTGTCACGCTCTCGCGCGATGCGCGCTGCCGCGCGCTCCAGCTGCCGGCGTGGAACGAGGCGCTCGGTCTGCCGCGGCCGTGGGACCAGCAGTGGTCGCTGCGCATCCAGCAGATCCTCGCCTACGAGACCGACATCCTCGAGTACGACGACATCTTCGCGGGCTCGGTGGTGATCGAGAAGAAGACCGCCGAGATCGAGGCCGCCGCCTGGGCCGAGATCGCGCGCATCGAGGAGCACGGCGGCGCGATCGCCGCGGTCGAGTCCGGCTACATGAAGCGGGCGCTGGTCGAGGCGAACGCGCGGCGCGTCGCGCAGATCGAGTCGGGTGAGCGCGTGGTCGTGGGCGTGAACCGCTTCGCCGAGGGCGAGCCGTCGCCGCTCACGCAGGGAGCGAATTCGATCCTGTCGGTCGACGAGTCCGCGGGCCGCGAGCAGATCGAGCGCCTGCGCGCGCACCGCGCCAGCCGCAACCGGGCCGAGGTCGACGCCGCGCTGCGCGGCCTGCGCGACGCGCTCGCGGCCGGCGCGAACGTGATGGATCCGTCGGTGCGCTGTGCGCACGCGGGCGTCACGACCGGCGAGTGGGCAGACGCACTGCGCGCGGTCTTCGGCGAGTACCGCGCGCCCACGGGCGTGGACTCGGCGTCGGCGCCGCGCACCGACGCAGCGCAGCTCGCAGCGCTGCGCGCGCGCGTCGACGACGTAAGCCGCAAGCTCGGCCGGCGCCTGAAGCTGCTGGTCGGGAAGCCGGGGCTCGACGGTCACTCGAGCGGCGCGGAGCAGATCGCGATCTTCGCGCGCGACGCGGGGCTCGAGGTCGTCTACCAGGGCATCCGCATGACGACCGACGAGATCGTGAACGCCGCGCTGCAGGAAGGCGTGCACCTGATCGGCCTCTCGATCCTGTCGGGCTCCCACCTGTCGCTCGCGCCCGAGATCGCGCGCCGCTCGCGCGTGCCGGTGATCGTCGGCGGCATCATCCCCGACGAGGACGCCGCGAAGCTCCGCGCCGACGGCGTCGCAGCCGTCTACACGCCGCGAGACTACGACGTGATGCGCATTCTGCGCGAGATGGTCGAGATCGCCGCCGCGGCGCATGGCGCAGCCTGAGGCCGGACTGGCCGCACTCGTGCGCGGCGTGCGCGCGGGCGAGGCCGCGGCGATCGCCGACGCTCTCGCGCGGGTCGAGGACACGCGACCCGAGTCACTGGAAGTCACACGAGCGCTGATCGGAAGGCTCGAAGCCGAGACACCGCGCGAGCACGCCGTCGTCGGGCTCACGGGTCCGCCGGGCGCAGGCAAGTCGACGCTCGCGGGCGCGCTGATCGCGGAGTGGCTCGCGGCCGGCCAGGGCGCTGGCATGGTCGCGGTCGACCCGTCGAGTCGCCGCTCCGGCGGCGCGCTGCTCGGCGACCGCGCACGGCTGCGATTCCGGCCGGAGGAACGCGTGTTCGTGCGCTCGATGGCCGCGCGCGATCAGCTCGGCGGGCTCGCGCCCGCGACGCGCGCCGCGGTCGTCGTGCTGCGCGCCGCGTTCGACTGGGTCCTGGTCGAGACGGTCGGCGTCGGCCAGAGCGAGATCGACGTCGAGACGG
>CAZMKX010000866.1:0-1718 GCA_964566375.1 uncultured Myxococcales bacterium | reverse complement strand
CGGAGCTCGAAGCCACGAGCCGCGGAGCGCGGCCGGGCTCCGACTCCGAGCGTGCACGCGTCGCCGTAACGAAGGCAATCGGGCTTGCGCTGGAGAAGATCGCGGAAGCTCACCCCGAGCTCGCCGCTCACTTCGCCGCGACCGTGCACCGCGGCTACGTGTGCGCGTACGCGCCCGATCCGCGCACGGCGCAGGACTGGGAGGTCTAGCGGAGCGGGCGGAACAGTTGTTCCGCCGCGCTTCACGCCACTCCACTGAGAGCGGATCGCTCTTCGGAGGGCCGATCGTGTCCAGAACAGGTTGCACCGGACGTCTTCTCGCCGCTTTGCTGGTTGTCGCAGGCATCTGCGCGGCCGCCCCGCACGCCCGCGCGCAGTTCGATCTACTCGTCTCCAGTCAGGACAGCCACCGGATCCTGCACTTCGACGGGGCGACCGGCGCGTTCGAAGGCGTGTTCGTGCCCCAGGGAAGCGGGGGCCTGGTACAGCCCCAGGGAATGGTCGTCGGAGCGGACGGCCACCTGTACGTCGCCAGCGGTGGCATCGGTGTCCCCAACTCGATCCTCCGTTACGACCTGGCGACGGGCGCCTTCATCGACGTGTTCTTCACCTCGACTCTCGCCACGCAGATCTTCGCGATCGCGTTCGGACCGGATGGCAACCTCTACATGGGGATGGGCACCGCAAACCTCGTCTGCCGTGCCGATGGCTCCACCGGCGCCTTGATGGGCTGCATCGGCGCGGGCTCGCCGCTGAACTACGCCGTGAGCGCCGCCTGGGCCGCGGACGGGAGTCTGCTGGTCACGAGTCTCAGCACCAATCAGGTCCTGCGCTTCGACGCCACGACTGGCGCGTATCTGGGCATCTTCTCCACGGTACCGATCGCGGGGCCAGCTGGAAACGTCGGCGGGATGCAGTTCGGGCCCGATGGAAACCTGTACGTGGGCCTGAACAACACCGGAAACGACATCTGGCGTTTCAACGGCACGACCGGCGCTCCGATGGGGCCGTTCATCCCGCCTTCCGATCCCCACCCGATCGGCCCGCGCAACTTCACCTTCGCGCCCGACGGCAACCTGTACGTCCCCTCGATCGGCGCCAACCGTGTGATGCGGTACAACGGGACCACAGGGGCCTTCATCGACGACTTCGATTCGGCCTGCGACCTGGCAAGTCCGAAGACCGTGACCGTCGTTCCCGAGTTCCCGGCCAGCGAAGGGACGGGAATGGCGCCGCTGCTCGGCACACCGTCGGGACCGGTGCAGGGTTGCGTGGACGCCGGCGTAGTCCGGTGGAGCGGCATCCGATACGCGGAGCCACCCGTCGGCCCACTGCGCTGGCGACGACCCGTTCGCCGCGCCGTTTCGACCGAGACGATCGACGCCACCGGGTTCGGCCCGCCGTGCTCACAGGGCAATGTGACGAGCACGACCGGAAGCGAGGACTGTCTCAGCGTCGTGATCTGGCGGCCCGAGACTCCCCCCGAGACTCCCCTGCCGGTGCTCTTCTTCATCCATGGCGGCGCGTTCGTCGGCGGATCCGCAGGCGGAGGCATGATCGACGGCACCAACTTCGCACGCGAGCAGAACGTGATCGTCGTCGAGCCGCAGTACCGGCTCGGCGCGCTCGGCTTCCTCGGACTGCCCGAGCTCGCCGCCGAAGATCCGGACGGATCGACCGGGAACTACGGGCTCATGGATCAGCTCGAGGCGCTTCGCT
>CAZMKX010000865.1:0-1719 GCA_964566375.1 uncultured Myxococcales bacterium | reverse complement strand
AGCTGTCGTTGGTCGACGTGTCGCCGTCGACGGTCGCGCCGTTGAACGAGACGTCCGCGACCTCGCGCGCGAGCGCCGCGAGGACGGCCGGCGCGACCGGCGCATCCGTCGCGACGAACGCGAGCATCGTCGCCATGTCCGGGTGGATCATGCCCGCGCCCTTGGCGATGCCGGTGACCGTGACCGCCGCGCCGTCGATCGTCGCGCGCCGCGACGCGCCCTTCGGGAAGGTGTCCGTCGTCATGATCGCGCGCGCGGCGTCGAACCACCCGTCCTCGCGCGCAGCGGCGCGCGCCGCGGGCAGCGCGGCCACCAGGCGGTCGACCGGCAGCGGCTCCATGATGACGCCGGTGGAGAACGGCAGCACCTGCTGCATCGGGCACGCGAGCATCGATGCGACCGCCGCGGACGTCGTCTCGGCGTCGGCGATGCCGCGCTCGCCGGTGCCGGCGTTCGCATTGCCCGCGTTGACGACCAGCGCGCGGAGCTGCCCGCTTGCCGCGAGGTGCCTGCGGCACACGACCACCGGTGCCGCGCAGAAGCGGTTCCGCGTGAACACGCCGGCGGCGACGGTGCCCGGCTCGCAGACGACGAGGAGCACGTCGTTGCGGTCCCACTTCTTGATCCGTCCGGCGGCGGCGCCGAGGGCGATGCCGGGGACGGAAAGGAGGGTCTCGGGCGTGGGCGGCGTGTAGTTGACGGGCATTCAGGTGACGGGAGTCGGTTGGCAGGAGTCAGTCGCGCTGCGTCGCCCGTGGCTGCGCTTCGCGCGCAGGGCGGAAGTAGCGAATGATAGCCGGATGCCGACCGGCGCGAACGCGCGCCATGCAGTGGAGAACGGCCGCTTGGCGGGAGCGCTCGGATCGATGCCCCGGGGGGGCCATGGCAACGCGCCCGACATTGCGCCCGGGCATCCGTCGCTCGCCCTGCGCTCGGTTCTGTGTCCGACCGGGCGACGGGCTCGGCGCGTTGACCGGCGCCGCAGGCGCCCGGTCCAACGCGTTGGGCACGTCGCGCAGGCTTCAGGGCGGCTCGCCCCCCGAAGCCCGCCGCAGCCTCAGCGGTCTACGCGAGCCGCCCGTGACACTGCTTGTACTTCTTCCCGGACCCGCAAGGACACGGGTCGTTGCGACCCACCTTCTCGCCCGCCCGCACGAACGGCTGCGCCTCGACCGCCGTCCCCGCCTCGTCGCCGGCCGGCGCGGACGCGAGCGCTTCCTCGTAGTCGGCGTGCTGGTAGCGCACGTTGCTGACGGCCTCGGGCTCCTCGACCGCGGCGACGTCCTGCTGGCTGCGGACCTGGACGGTCAGCACGACCTTCACGACGTCCTGCTTGACCCGGTCGAGCATGTCCGAGAAGAGCTCGAACGCCTCGCGCTTGTACTCCTGCTTCGGGTTCTTCTGCGCGTAACCGCGCAGGTGGATGCCCTGCCGCAGGTGGTCGAGGTTCGCCAGGTGGTCGCGCCAGTGGTGGTCGAGCGTCTGGAGCATCAGGCTCCGCTCGAAGCTGCGCATCACCTCGGGACCGGCCGCCTGCTCGCGCTCGTGCCACGCGGCATTCGCGGCGTCGACCACGCGGTCGCGGATCGCGCCGTCGTCGACCTCGGCGTCCTGGATCCAGGATCGCGCGTCCACCTTGAGCTGGTATTCGCCCGCGAGCGTCGCCTCGAGCCCCGGAAGGTCCCACTGCTCCTCGACCGACTCCGCGGGAACGTGGCG
>CAZMKX010000864.1:0-1719 GCA_964566375.1 uncultured Myxococcales bacterium | reverse complement strand
GACAACTTCCTGCGCCCGATCCTGATCAGCGGCTCGGCGAGCATTCCGTTCATGCTCGTGTTCCTCGGCGTTCTCGGCGGGCTCGCGAGCCTCGGTCTGCTCGGCATGTTCGTCGGGCCGGTGCTGCTCGCGGTCGGCTTCGGGATCCTCGCGGAGTTCCCGACCCGCTATCGCAGCGAGCCGGGGGGAGCCTCTTAGCTCTCGCTCGCGCTCACCGCTCCGGGAAGATCCGGGCCTCGTCCGGGCCGAGATAGCGGCCGTCGACCCAGATCCGCTCGAGGCGCCGCGCGGCGATGCGCCAGCCCTCGTGCGTGCGCACCAGCTCGTCGGTGTAGAGGCTGCCCTCGGTGGTCAGGACCTCCTCTCCCGTGTCGCGCCGGAGCTGGACGTGCGTGCCCGTCAGGTACGACGTGGAGCGGGCGCTGTCGCCGTCGAGCTCGACGAGCGGGTTGGTGATCACGTGCTGCGTCGCCTTGAAGATCGTCATGGCGCGCGCCAGCCACGCTCCGAGCTGCGGAAAACGGAGCTCCGCCCCGCGCTCGACGGCGTAGTGGATTCGCGCATCCGCCGTGAAGACGCGCTCGAGCGCCTTCCAGTCCTTCGCGTCGATCGCGCGCGCGTACCGGTAGAGGAGCTGCGTGATCTCGACGACGTCGGCGGTCTGGTACGGCATCAGATCGCACGCTCCCGGTTCGCCCAGTACGGGTCGCGGAGCTTGCGCTTGTAGAGCTTGCCGTTGGGATCGCGCGGCAGCTCGGCGAGGAAGTCGATGGTCTTGGGCGTCTTGAACTTCGCGAGCTTGTCCTTGCAGAACTCGAGGATCTCGGCCGCGAGCGCGGGTCCCGGCGTGACACCGGCGGCGGGCTCGACGACGGCCTTCACCTCCTCGCCCCAGTCTGCGTTCGGAATGCCGAAGACCGCCACGTCGGCGATCTTCGGGAACGAGAGCAGCACGTTCTCGATCTCGGCCGGATAGATGTTCGCCCCGCCGGAGATGATCATGTCGATCTTGCGGTCGCACAGGAACAGGTAGCCCTCCTCGTCCTTGTAGCCGACGTCGCCGACGGTGAAGTAGTTCCCGATCCGGTTCTTGCGCGTCTTCTCCGCGTCCTTGTGGTACTCGAAGTCCGCCTGACCGAGCCTCATGTACACCGTTCCCTGTTGGCCGGCGGGCAGCTCGTTCTCGGCGTCGTCGAAGATCTTGATGTCGGCGCCCGGCCAGGCGCGGCCGACGGTGCCGGGGTGCAGACGCCACTCCTGCGGCGTCACGAGCGTTCCGCCACCCTCGGTCGCGGCGTAGTACTCGAAGATCGAGTCGCCCCACCAGTCGAGCATGCGGCGCTTCACGTCGGGCGGGCAAGGCGCCGCCGCGTGTACCATCGTGCGCGTCGAGCTGCAGTCGTACTTCGCGCGCACGTCCGGCGGCAGCGCGAGCATGCGGTGGAACTGCGTCGGCACCATGTGGCTGGTGGTGACGCGGTGCTTCTCGATCAGCCGCAGGCACTCCTCCGGCGTCCACTTCTCCATCAACACCACCGGGTGTCCCAGATGCAGCGACGACGACGCGAAGACCAGCACCGCCGTGTGATAGAGCGGCGAGCCCACGATGTGCACGTTCCCGTCCTCGGGCTTGATGCCGAACATCGACAGGAAGCCGGTGAAGAGCGTCGCGATCGTGTCGGGATCGAGCGGCGGCAGCGGGCGGCGCACGCCCTTGGG
>CAZMKX010000863.1:0-1720 GCA_964566375.1 uncultured Myxococcales bacterium | reverse complement strand
TTCAACACGGCGAAGGTGCCGCCGGGGGCGACGGTGGCGGTGATCGGCTGCGGCGGCGTGGGGCTGTCCGCGATCCAGGGCGCCTCGATCGCGGGGGCGGGGCGCGTGATCGCGGTGGACATGCTCGACGCGAAGCTCGAGCTCGCGCGGAAGTTCGGCGCGACCGACACCGTGAACGCGAAGAAGGGCGATCCGGTCGCGCAGGTGCAGGAGCTCACCGGGGGCGGCGTGGATTTCTCGTTCGAGGCGATCGGTCTCAAAATCTCCACCGAGCAGGCGTGGGGGATGCTGAAGAACGGCGGCACGGCGACGGTGATCGGGATGATCCCGCTCGGCACGAAGATCGAGCTGCCGGGCGTCGACTTCCTGTTCGAGAAGAAGATCCAGGGCTCGAACATGGGCAGCAACCGCTTCCGCACCGACATGCCGAAGTACGTCGACATGTACCTGAACGGCAAGCTCAACCTCGACGACCTGGTCTCGCGACGCATCAAGCTCGCCGAGATCAACGCGGCGTTCGACGCGCTCGGCACGGGCGAGGTCGCGCGCAGCGTCATCATGATGGACTGACGCCATGCACGTGCCGCTCCTGGTCGACGATTTCCTGCGCCGCGCGGCGCTCGTGTATGCCGACAAGCTCGCCGTCGTCGACGGCGAGAAGCGCTTCACCTATCGCGAGCTGCAGAAGCGCGTGCATCGGCTCTCGCACGCGCTGCACCGGCTCGGCGTTCGCAAGGGCGACCGAGTCTGCATCCTGTCCCCGAACTCGCACTTCTTCCTGGAGAGCTTCTACGCGACCAGCCAGATCGGCGCGATGCTCGTGCCGCTCAACTACCGCCTGGTGGCCGCGGACCACGAGTACATCCTGAACCACGCGGGTGTGAGCGTCGTGCTCGTCGACTGGGAGTACACGAAGGTCGTCGAGGAGATCCGCCCGCAGCTCACCACCGTGAAGCACTTCGTCGTCGCTCAAGAGTCGGGCGCGGCGCCGTCGGGCTGGCTCGACTGGGAGACGCTGATCGCGCGCGAGCCCGAGACCGCGCCCGCGTCGCCCGAACGCGACGAGAACGACGCCGTCTCGATCAACTACACGTCGGGAACCACGGCGCGCCCGAAGGGCGTGATGCTCACGCACCGCAACTGCTACCTGAACGCGTACAACCTGATCGCGCACCTGCGCGTCGCGCACGACGACGTGGAGCTCTGGACGCTCCCCATGTTCCACTGCAACGGCTGGGGTGGGGTGTATGCGCTGACGGGAATGGGCGGCACGCACGTCATCCTGCGCACGATCGACGCGAAGCGGATCTACGAGCTGATCGCCGAGGAAGGGGTCACGTTCGCGTGCATGGCGCCGGCGGTTCTGCGCACGGTGCTCGACTACCCGGACAAGGCGAAGCACGCGATCCGCACGAAGCCGCGCTTCACCGTCGCCGGCGCGCCACCGCCGGCCGCGTTCATCGAGCGGCTCGAGACGGAGCTCGGCTGGGACTTCATCCAGATCTACGGTCTGACGGAGACCGCGCCCGTGCTGACCGTGAACCAGCCCGACTTCGGCACGAAGAAGGCGGACTGGCAGCGGCGCTCGCGCGCGGGCGTGCCGGCGCTCGGCGTCGAGATCGCCGTGCTCGACGGCGACGAGAAGCCGGTGCCGCGCGACGGCGTCGCGGTAGGAGAGATCTGCGCGCGCTCGAACGTCGTCTTCGCCGGCTACTGGGAG
>CAZMKX010000862.1:0-1728 GCA_964566375.1 uncultured Myxococcales bacterium | reverse complement strand
CGCGCGAGCTCCGCCTCGAGCAGCGGCACGTCGAACTCGAACACGCTCTGGCCCATCCAGAAGTCCGCACCCTGAGCGGCGCGCAGGTGGCGTTCCCAGGCTTCCGGGAACTCCGGCGCGCCGCGCAGCGTGTCGAGCGTGATTCCGGTCAGCTCGCGCACGACCTTCGGGATCTCGACGCCGTCGCCCGGCCAGACGAAGCTGGTGAACGCGGTCTCCTCGCGCAGAACGCCGCCCTCGAGCAGGCAGCCGGCGATCTGGGTCACGCGCTCGCGCGTGGTGTCGAGACCGGTCGCTTCGAGATCGAAGAGCCAGATCCGCTTCTCGGAGAGCCGCTCGATGGAGAGCTCGGAGACGGTGTAGATCTCGTCCGACACGGCCTGAAGCCGCAGCATGGGGTGCCTCAGTCCTTGCAAGCGCGCCTCCTGAACTCCTCGACGAGCCGCTCCGGTCCGGCCGCGAGGAGCGGCTGGAGGAGGACGTCGACCTGGTTGTACGCGCGCTCGCCGCGCGCGAGCTCGAGGAACGTTCCGCCCGCCTCGCGCACGAGCAGGTCGCCCGCGCACACGTCCCACTCGCTCTTCGGTGCGGCGGAGATCCAGAGATCCGCGCGGCCGGCCGCCACGAGCGCGAGCTTCAGCGCGACCGAGCCTACCGGTTCGACGCGCGCGAAGAGATCGCGGAACGCCTCGATCTGGCCGCGCTTCATTTCGGTGCGCGACGAGAGCATCACGCTTTCGGCGAGCCGCGCGGACTTCGTGACCGAGACCGCCGTGCCGTCCAGACGCGTTCCGCCCCCGAGCCGCGCGCTCCAGCATTCGCGCGTCGTCGGCTGATAGACGCAGGCGGCGACCGGACGCCCGCGCAGCGCGAGCGCGATCGAAACGGCGAACTGCGGCACGCCCTCGACGAACTCCTTCGTGCCGTCCAGGGGGTCGACGATCCACACGCGCTCGGCGCCGAGCCGCGCGGCGTCATCGGCGGTCTCCTCGGAGAGCCACGCGTCCTCGGGAAAGACGCCCTGGATCACGCGTCGGATCGCGGCATTCGCCTCGAGATCCGCGGCCGTCACGGGATTGTCGTCCGACTTCTCCCACGAGGCGCGCCGCTCCGCGGAGGCGTGGCGCGCGATCACCTCACCGCCGGCGAGCGCCGCGTCCCGCGCGACGTCCGCCTCCCGCTCGAAGCTCACTCGTCGTCGTCTCGGTCGAAGCCGCCGCCGCTGCCGCCATTGCCGCGGAAGCCCGATTTCGGGCGCCGCCGCCGGCGACGCAGCTTCGGCTCGCACACGTCGCAGTGGCCGCACGGGGACGGCACGCCGTCCTCGAAGTAGCGCCGGATGTGCATCATCCGACACTCCTCGGTGTTGTTCGCGTAGTTGATGATGCTCTCGAGGCGGCGGCGGTCGGTGGTCTTGCGCTCCTCGTTGCGGCGCGAGAGCAGCTTCACCGCCTCGTTCACGTCGATCGCGCCGACCAGCGTGAACTGTGCGTCGGTCTCCGATACCAGGTTCGCGTCCCGCAGGCCTTCGAGGATCGCCTTCGTGCGCGTGACGCCGACCTCGGTCGCCATCGCCAGCGTCGCGGCGTCGACCGCGCGTCCGTCCTTGGACCAGGCCGAGAGGCCCTCGACCACCTTCTTGATCTGCGAGCGCGTGGCCGGTCCCTCGGACAGGAAGTGCCGCTGCACGTCCACGTCGCTCGGGTTCCAGAGCAGGATGCAGCGCGT
>CAZMKX010000861.1:0-1735 GCA_964566375.1 uncultured Myxococcales bacterium | reverse complement strand
GCGCGAAGAAGAACGCGCCGTTCCTGGTTCGCGCGCTGCGCGGCGACGACACGCGGTTCGTCCTGGTCAATCCGCGCGCGAAGCCGGAGACGCCCGCGACCTCGAACGCGCGCTGACGGCGATCGGGCCGACGACCGGCTAGATCAGGCTCGCGCCGCCGGCGCAGGCGCTGCGCCACGAACGGGGTGTGCGGCCGAAGCGCTGCTGGAAGCGGCGAGCCAGGCGCGCGGCGAAGTCGTCGGCGTGCTCGGCCTCGACCAGGTGGACCGTGCAGCCGCCCCAGCCCGCGCCCGTCATGCGTGCGCCGACGCAGCCGGGCAACGGCCGGGAATCGTCGACGAGCGCGTCGCTCTCGGCCACCGTGACGTCGTAGTCGCGGCGCAGGCTTTCGTGCGAGTCGAACATCGCCCGGCCCGCGCGCGCGAGGTCGCCGCCTTCGAGCGCCGACGCGAACGCGAGCACGCGCGCGTTCTCGCGGACGACGTGGCGCGCGCGGCGCAGCGCGACGGGGTCGAGGGCGCCGTCGAGCCGCGCGAGCTCCGTCTCGGAGATCTCCGAGAGCGTGGCCAACGGCCGGCCGAGCGCAGCGCGCGCGCCGGCCAGCGCGCGGTCGCACTCCGCGCGCCGCTCTGCGTATCCGCCCGAGCGCAGCGCGCGCGAGACACCGGTGTCGAAGATCAGGATCTCGACCGACCCGGGAAGCGGCACGGAGCGCGCCCGCTCACGCGCGCAGTCGAGCAGGATCGCCGAGCCGGGGGAGGTACACAGGACGGCGTACTGGTCCATGATCCCGCACGGGACGCCCGCGAACTCGGCCTCGGCCCGCTGACAGAGGCGCGCGAGCGCAGGGCGGTCGAGCTCGGTCTCGGGCGCGCCACAGGCCGCGAGCAGCGCGAGCGCGGTCGCGGCCTCGAGCGCGGCCGAGCTCGACAGGCCCGCTCCCTCCGGCACCTCCGACAGCACCGCGATCTCGAAGCCCGTCTCGCGCACGAGGCCCGCCGCGGCGAGCAGACGCGCGGTACCGCGCACGTAGTCGAGCCAGCCGCCCGCCGGCGGGTCGCCGAGCCGAGCCTCGGCGCGGCCACGTTCGCGAGAGGACGCGCGCACGCGGTCGTCCGAGCGTGGGCGAAGCGCAACGCGCGTCGAGAGCGCGATCGCGGCCGGCAGCACGAGCCCGCCGTTGTAGTCGGTGTGCTCGCCGATCAGGTTCACGCGTCCGGGGGCGCGCGCCGCGGCGGCCGGGGCCGCGCCGAACGCATCCTCGAACCACGCGCGCGCGTCCGGCTCGGGTTTCGTCATCGCCGATTCCGTGCGCAAGTCCCCATCACCCTTACCAAATAGCGGCCGCTGGCCTAGCGTCCAAGCCGCGTTTTGACGATGGTGCGCCCGGTCCTGACAGCTCTTCTCGCGTGCGCAATCTGCGCGCAGGCTCGCGCGGACCAGTCTTCGCGGCGCACGCCCGTGGTCGCGGCGGCCGAAGCCGGGGCCCCTTCGACCGTGAATATCGTTTCCACGCAGGAGGTCGTAGACGGCGGCAACCCCTTCGTCCGGGGCGATCCCCTCTTCGACGAGTTCTTCCGCCGCTTCATGAACCCACGACCGAGCCAGGCGCAGAGCCTGGGGACCGGAGTGATCATCCACCGTGACGGCTACGTGCTCACGAACGAACACGTTCTGGCCGGCGCGACGCAGATCCGTGTCAGCCTGGCGGACGGGCGGCAGCTCGACGCGACGC
>CAZMKX010000860.1:0-1737 GCA_964566375.1 uncultured Myxococcales bacterium | reverse complement strand
ACGCGCGCCAGGCCGAAGACTCGGATGACGCGCGCTGCCACGCGACGCGAGGAGAGCGACCTCTCTTGAACGACTTCGCCCAGATCGAGCGCGCTGCGGCGTCGTTCGCCCGCCAGCTGGGCACGGACGACCCCTGGATCGCGCTCGCGCTCGCGCTGACGGCGCTGGCGCTCGCGCTCACCGCCCTCTCGCTGCGGCGGCGCCGGGCGCCGCGCAGGCCCGCCGATCCCGACGCCGAGATCCGCAAGCTCGTCGAGGCAGGCGAGCTCGAGCGCGCCGGCGATCTGCTCGTGGAACGCCAGCAGCCCGCACGCGCCGTGCCGCTGTACGAGCGCGCCGGCGCGAAGTCCAAGCTCGCCCGCACGCTCCTGCTCACCAAGCAGCCCGGACGCGCGGCGAAGGTCTACTCGGAGCTCGGCCGACACGCGGAGGCTGCGCACCATTTCCAGGGCGCCGGACTCTGGCGCGAAGCGGCCGAGGCGCTGCTCCAGAACGGCGACGAACGCGAGGCCGCGGAGCTCTTCGAGCACGCGGGCGAGCTCCCGCGCGCCGCGGAGCTGCACCAGCGTCTGGGCGACGCCGAGAGCGCGTCGCGTCTCTACGCACGCGCGGGACTCGGTGTGCGTGCTGCCGAAGCGCTGCTCGAGGCGCGTGGCCGCAAGCCGCGTTGGCTGAAGCGCGCCGGCGAGCTCTACGAGTCCGCGTCGGAGTGGGACCAGGCGGCCAGCTGCTATGCGGAGGCGGGCGATCATCGGCTCGCCGCGGAGCTCTACGAGAAGGTCGGACGCAACGCGCAGGCGGCCCAGGCCTTCGAGCGCGCCGGCGTCCTCGAGCGCGCCGCGAGCTGCCACGAGAAGGCGGGCCAGCGCGCCGAAGCCCGCGCCTGCTGGGAGCGCGCAGGCGACCGCATGCGCTCCGCGGAGATCGCGCTCGAGGAGGGCAAGCACCTCGACGCGGCGCGCGCGTTCTACGAGGTCGGCTCCTACGAGCGCGCGGTCGACACACTTCAGCGTATTCCCGCGAACGGTCGCGACGCGCGCGTCGGCGCGCGGCTGCTCGCGCGCATCTTCCTCGAGAAGGGCCTGATCGACCGCGCCAAGGAGAAGCTCGCGACGCTCGCCGAGGGCGAGGGCTACGGCAAGGACGACCTCGAGGTCCTGCTGATGCTCGCGACGGCACTCGAGCGGATCGGCGACGCCGCGGGCGCCGTGTCGGCGCTCGAGGACATCTCCGACGTCGAGTCCGGCTACGCCGACGTCGAGGCGCGTCTCGAACGCCTGCGCGAGCGCTCCGCGCCGCCGGTCACGCAGCCTTCCCTCGCCACCACCGCGAGCGACCGCTACGCGCTGCGCGACGAGATCGGACGCGGCGGAATGGGCATCGTCTACCTGGCCAGCGACCGCGAGCTCGAGCGCCCCGTCGCGATCAAGTTCCTGCCCGGCGAGCTCGCGGCGAATCCCGAGGCCGTGAAGATGTTCCGCGCCGAGGCGCGCGCCGCCGCGGCGATGAACCACCCGAACATCGTGCACATCTACGACGTCGCGGTGGTGAACGACCAGCCGTGCATCGTGATGGAATACGTCCAGGGGCGCACACTTCGCGACGTGATGCGGATCCGCGGCTCGAACGAGAAACAGCCGCTGCCGCCGCGGCGCGTGGCGGAGATCGGCCGAGAGATGTGCCGCGCGCTCGCCTACGCGCACCGCTCGAACGTGATCCACCGCGACGTGAAGCCGT
>CAZMKX010000859.1:0-1741 GCA_964566375.1 uncultured Myxococcales bacterium | reverse complement strand
CCGCCGTTGTAGATCATGTTCCGCTTGCGATCGTGGCCCGGCACGTTCTCGTTGTACCCGGTAAACCACGAGCGCGCGTGGCGCAGCAGGAGGTTCTTGTAGAGCTCGCGCACCGTCTCGGCCCACTCCGCCTGGGCCTGCGCGGTCGCCTCGACGCGCCGGATCCCCTTCGCTGTCACGAAAGCGAACAGGCGCGTCGCCCAGTCCACCGCCGCTTCGATCGCGCGAGGGAAGTTCGTCGAGTTCGAGGCACCTTGCGGGCCGGCGAGCATGACGAGGTTCGGGAAGCCGTGGACGAAGAAGCCCAGATAGGTGTCGGGGTCGACGGCCCAGGCGTCGCGCAGCGCGCGGCCGCCGACGCCGCGGATGTCGATGCGGTCGAAGGAGCCGGTGATCGCATCGAAGCCGGTCGCGTAGACGATCACGTCGTGCGCGCGCTCGCGATCGGAACAGCGGATCCCATCCGGCGTGATCTCGCGGATCGGGGTCTCCGAGATGTCCACGAGGTGCACGTTCGGCCGGTTGTAGGCCTCGTAGTAGTTCGTCTCCATCGGCACGCGCTGCACGCCGAAGCCGTGGTCCTTCGGGATCAGCTTCTCGGCGATCGCCGGGTCCTTCACGCGCTGCCGGATCTTCTCCGCGACGAACGCGGAGAACTCGGCATTCGCCTCCTCGTCCATCAGCACCTCGCGGAAGTTGCCGATCCACTTCTCGAAGCCCGGCGAGGCGTAGAGCCTCTCGTAGAATGCACGCCGCTCCGCCGGTGGCGTCTCGAAGAACGAGGCCGACGCGGGGCCGTGAAGGAACGCGCCCGGCGTCTCCGCGCAACGCGCGAAGATGCGGTCGTAGCGCGTCTTGATCTCCGCCATCTCCGCGGGCGAGATCGTCCGGTTGTGCAGCGGCGCGCACCAGTTCGGGCGGCGCTGGTAGACAACCAGCTCGGCGACCTCGCCCGCGATCGCGGGGATCACCTGCACGCCGGTCGCGCCGGTGCCGATCACGGCCACGCGCTTCCCACGCAGGTCGATGCCTGCGCGCGGCCAGTCCTCGGTGTGGAACGACGGCCCGCGGAACGACGCCATGCCCGGGTAGCTCGGGCGCGTCGCAGCGGAAAGGAGGCCGATCGCCGTCAGGAGGAAGCGACAGCGCAGGTGGCGCCCGCTCTCGAGCTCCAGCTGCCACGTGCTCGTGGCGTCGTCGAAGTGCGCAGCGCGCACCGACTCGCCGAATGCGATGTGCTTGCGCAGGTCGAAACGGGCGGCGACGTGATTCAGGTAGCGGAGCGTCTCGGGCTGCGCGGCGAAGTGCTCGCTCCAGTCCCATTCCTGGAGGAGCTCCGGCGAGAACGAATAGCCGTACGTGTAGCTCTCCGAGTCGAAGCGGCAGCCGGGATAGCGGTTGCGATACCAGGTGCCGCCGACGTCCGCATTGCGTTCGAGCACGAGCACGTCGGCGCCGAGTTCGCGCAGCCGGTAGAGCTGGTAGAGACCGCACACGCCCGCGCCGATCACGATGAACTCGTGATCGACGCGCGCTCCGTCGCTCGCCTCCTGCTGCACCACCGCACCGCCTCCCGCAGCGGGCCCGCGGGCCCGCGACGCAGAGACCCTAACGTGGGCCCGACGCGCCCCACAAGCGATGCGCGGGATCTCGACGCATTCGACGACGCGGAGACCTACGGCGACCGGAGCGCGTTGGTAGCGGGGACAGGATTCGAACCTGTGACCTTCGGGTTATGAGC
>CAZMKX010000858.1:0-1743 GCA_964566375.1 uncultured Myxococcales bacterium | reverse complement strand
TTGATCTTCATGTCACGGGCCCTTTCCTGAGATTTGCGCCGATGTTCTCGAGCTGGGTGCGGATGCTGCCGTCGAGGAGCAGATCTCCGATTCGCGCGACGACGCCACCGATCAGTGTCGGATCGACCTCCGCCACGAGGGTCACCTCCGCGTTCACGCGGCGCGACAGCGCCTGCCGGATCTGCTCCTGCGCGGCGCCGTCGAGCGGCCGGGCACTCGTCACGCGCGCCTCGACGCGCCCGGCCTCCGCGTCGACGAGGGCGCGAAGCTCCTCGAGGATCGTGGGGAGAAGCTGCGCGCGGTTCTGATCGACGAGGATCTCCGCTGCGGCGCGCACCTCCGCGCCGGTTCCGAGCCGCTGTGCGAGCTCGTGCATGACGGCTTTGCGTTCGCTCCGCGGGTGGATCGGCCTGAACAGCACCTGGCTGAGCTCGGCGCTGCCCGCGATCTCGGTGACGAGCGTCGCGAACTGCGCGAGCAGCTCCGCACGAGCGACGGGGTCGTTGCCGAGTCCGAACACTGCGCGCGCATAGCGGCGCGCGATTTCGCTGCCACCGATCAAGCCGGCCTCCCGATTCTTTCCACGAACTCCCCGACGAGTCGCTGATCGTCGGCCGGCGTCATGCCCTGGCGCAAAAGCTCGGCGGCGAGCGTCGTGGCCAGACGGGCAGCCTCTTCCTGGAGCTCCCGGCGAGCGCGCGTGATCTCCTGATCCGCGGAGCGCCGCGACTCTTCGCGAATCCGGTCCGCCGCCTCGCGTGCGCGCTCGATCGCGAGAACGCGTTCGCTCTCGGCTTGCTCGGCCGCTGCGACGACGAGCGCTTCGTTCTCTTCGGCAACTCGCGCGAGCCGCGCGCGAAGGTCGTCTGCCTCGCTGCGCGCTGCCGCCAGCGCCTGCTCGGCGCTCTCGATCTGGCGGCGGATTCCGTCGCTGCGATCGCTCAGGAAAGTCTTCATGGGCTCGCGTGTGAAGTAGATCAGCACGCCCAGGAGAACCGCGAGCCCGATCGAGTGATAGACGAAGTAGCCCCAGTCGGGACCGTGGCTCGCGTGCTCGCCCGCCGCTTCGGATGCGAGCGCGGGGGACGCTGCGACGCAGGCGAGAACGAGTGCGAGCACCGCCCAGCGTCGCATTACAGTGCCCGCCCGAGCAGACGCGTTGCAACTTCGCGAGCGAGCGAGCGGGCTTCCGACTCGAGACCGGTTCTCGCCTCGGCCAGCTCGGCACTCACGGCGCGACGGACGGTCTCGATGCTTCCGACCGCCTCCGTACGCGCCGCTTCGAGAATGGTTCGCTCCTCGCCTTCGGCATCCGAGAGGATCGAGACCCGCCGAGCCTGCGCCCGTGCGCGAGCCTCGGCGAGGCGCGCGTCGAGGTCGGCGCGAGCCGCGCGGGCTTCCTCGACGAGGCGTTCGGACTGCGCGAGCGCTCCGGACGTGCGCTCGGCGCGCTCGTCGAGTACGCGCAGCAGAGGGCCCACCAGGAGTCGGTTCACCGGGTAGATCAGCAAGAGAAACAGCGCGACGTTCGTCGCGACGGTGACCGCATCGGGGATCAGGTTGAGATCTGCAGCCTGAGCCGAAGCGGGAATCGCGAGAGCGATGAGAATGATGCCCGGCGTCAGCCAGTGGCTCGGCTCGGCGCGCAAGGTGATCCCCTTCTGTGTCGCTGCTCCCTCACCGCGGACCGGAGACGCTTACGGCGGCAGCGAGATCGTCGACTCGCACCGCCGCACATCGGTC
>CAZMKX010000857.1:0-1754 GCA_964566375.1 uncultured Myxococcales bacterium | reverse complement strand
GGCGTGCGCTCCTACACCGAGGTGGTTCAAGCCGACGGCACGGTGAGCGAGGAGCATCCGCGCGAGGCGGAGCGGGTCTTCGATCCGGCGGAGGTGTACCTCGTCACCTCGGCGCTCGAGGGCGTCGTGAACCGCGGCACCGGAGCGGCGCTCCGCGCGCTCGGCTTCCGGGGCGACATCGCGGGGAAGACGGGCACGAGCTCCGACTTCCGCGACGCCTGGTTCATCGGCTACACGCCCGACGTCGTGATCGCAGTGTGGGTGGGCTTCGACGACGGCAAGAGCGTGCGCGTGACCGGCTCGGTCGCCGCGTTGCCGATCTTCGCCGACGTGCTCGAGGTCGCGCGCGGCAAGCCGCCTGCTTCCGAGTTCACCGTTCCCACGGGCGTCGAGTCGGTCGAGGTCGACGCCGACTCCGGATTGCGCGCCGGCTTCCTGTGCGGCGGCAGCCAGGAGGTCTTCCTGCTCGGCACCGCGCCCGAGGGCACGTGCGGGATCTTCCGCGGAAACGGCACCTCCGTCGCCCAGCCGGCGCCCGACTCGCCGCGGACGCAAGCCCAGGCGGACGCGCGCAAGAACCCCGTTCGCCGCGCGCTCGAGACCGTCTTCGGCTGGTTCGGGCGCGACCGGTGACGATTTGGTAGAGACGGACCCATGACGCCGAAGCTGCGCACGCTGATCTCGCTGGTGGCGGTGATCGTGCCGCTCGATCAGCTGACCAAGTCGCTCGTGGTCGCCTACGTCGAACGCGGTGGCTACTGGGCGCCGTTCGCGTCGCTCGAGAACTTCTTCCGCGTGACGCACGCGCGCAACCCGGGCGCCGCGCTCGGCTTCGCGCAGGGTCTGCCGGTGTGGGTGTTCGTCGTGCTCGCCGCCGTGGCGCTCGTCATGATCGGGTCGTTCTTCCGGCGCATCGAGCCGCACGACCGACTCTCGGCGGTGTCGCTCGGGCTGATCATCTCGGGCGCGCTCGGCAACCTGATCGACCGCGTCGCGCGCGGCGGCGAGGTCGTCGACTTCCTGCAGTTCAACCTGGGGCTCTTCATCTTCCCGGACTTCAACGTCGCCGACATGTCGATCTCGTTCGGCGTGGCTCTTCTGCTCCTCGACGTGGTCACGCACGAGACGGAGACCAGCGTCCAGCCCAAGAGCGCGCCCGGGGAGAAGGAGCGCTGAGCGTCCGCGTCTTCGTGGGCATCGGCGCGAACCTCGGCGATCCGGAAGCGCAGGTACGCGCGGCGCTGGCCGCGCTCGGGACGTGGGGGGCTCTGCGAGCCTCGTCGCTCTGGCGAAGCGAGCCGCTGCTCGATCCGGCGTCGCCCGAGGCCCAGCCGTGGTACGTGAACGCCGCCGCCGAGCTCGCGTGGGACGAGCTCCGCGGTGACGCCTTCGCCTGCCTCGAGCGCCTGCTCGAGCTCGAACGGGGCTTCGGCAGACCGTCCCGACGCTCGCGCTGGGCGCCGCGCTCGCTCGACCTCGACCTGCTCCTGTTCGGCGACCTGGCCCTGGAGAGCCCCGGGCTCCACCTTCCCCATCCCGGGCTCGCGTTCCGGCGCTTCGTGCTGGCGCCGCTCGCCGAGCTCGCGCCCGATCTCGTGCCGCCGGGCCAGGCGCGCAGCGTCGCGAGGCTGCTCGCGGACCTTGACGATCCCCTGCGAGTCGAGAAACTGTGAAATTCGACCCTGTCCGGAGGACCCGCGATGAAGTTCTTCCTCGATACCGCCAACGTCGCCGAGATCCGCGAGGGCGTGGCG
>CAZMKX010000856.1:0-1759 GCA_964566375.1 uncultured Myxococcales bacterium | reverse complement strand
CCGACCTGGTGCCGGACTTCCTGACACTGGTCGGTGACGCCGTCGACAACATCCCCGGCGTGAAGGGCATCGGCGCCAAGACCGCGGCCGCGCTGCTGAAGCGCTTCGGCCGGATCGAGGACATCCCGGCCGACCCGAACGAATGGGCGGGGCTCGCCCTGCGCGGATCGGCGCGGGCGGCGAAGGCCCTCGCCGACGGGCGAGAGGCGATCGCGCTCGCCCGCAAGCTCGTCCGGATGCGCGAGGATCTTCCGATCCGTGCGCGGGTCGCCGAGCTGCGCTGGACGGGCGCCGAGCGCGCCTCGCTCGAGGCCCTCTGCGCGCGGCTGGGCTTCGCCAATCTCGTCGACCGAGTGCCGAGGTTCCGAAGCTAGTGGCGAACCTGCTCTCTGCGCTGCGCCTGCTCCTCGTCGTTCCCTTCGCGGTTCTTCTCGCGCGAGACGGGTTCTGGAACGCCGTGCTCGCTTCGGTGGTCTTCGCGCTCGCGATCGCGACCGACCTCGCCGACGGCCGGCTCGCGCGCGCGCGCGGCACCGCCAGCGCGTTCGGCCGCGCGCTCGATCACGGCGCCGACTTCCTGTTCGTGTGCACGGGCCTCGCCGTCTCCGCTTCGACCGGCGCGATTCCGTGGCTCCTGCCGTGGCTGGTGGCCATCGCGTTCGCGCAGTACGTGATCGACTCGTACGTCCTTCACCGCGCGCGCGAGCTGCGCATGAGCGCGCTCGGTCGCTGGAACGGAATCCTCTACTTCGTTCCCATCGGCGGCGCGCTTCTCGTCGCGCTCGGGCTCGAGTTCCTGCGCGAGCCGACGCGCTGGGTCGCCTGGGCGCTCGTCGCCGCCACGCTCGCTTCGATCGCCGACCGCACACTCGCCGCATTCCGGCCTGCAGCCAAGGAGACCCCATGAAGCTCGAGCTGTTCGCGACCGTCTTCGCCACCGTCTTCGTCGCCGAGCTCGGTGACAAGACCCAGCTCGCGACGCTGCTCTACGCGGCCAAGGCCGAGAACCCGAAGCTCACGATCTTCGCCGCGTCCGCGGCGGCGCTGGTGCTCTCGGCCGCGATCGGCGTGGCCGCCGGCTCCGTCGTCGCGCAATACGTGAGCCCCAAGGTCCTCTCCTGGGTCGCGGGCGTGGGCTTCATCGCGATCGGCGTCTGGACGCTCGTCGGAGCAGGCGCCGAGTGACACGCCTGCACGGCGTCGCGCTCGCGGCGATCCTGCTCGCGGGCTGCCGGGGCCTTCTGCCAGGGCCAACGGGCGGCGCCGCGACGCGCGAGCCCGCGGGCTACCGCGCGAAGACACCGCAAGGTGTCGACCTGGTCTTCGACGCGCGGCTCGGCCTCTACGCCGTGCCCGAAGCGTCCGGCGTCTACTGGCTCGATCAGCGCTACTACCGGAAGAGCGGGACGGGCTGGCAGTCGAGCCCCGGTCTCTCCGGTCCGTGGCGCGAGTGCGCGAGCGCCGATCTGCCGGCGGGACTCCGCTAATCTTGCGCGTTGATGTCACTCGTCCTCGTGCAGACCACGGGCCTGTTGGTTCTCTCCAACCTGTTCATGACGCTGGCCTGGTACGGCCATCTCAAGAATCTCGCGCACCGTGGCTGGCTTCTGGCCGCGCTCGTGAGCTGGGGAATCGCGCTCTTCGAGTATCTGCTCCAGGTCCCCGCGAACCGCATCGGGTACACGGTCCTGACGCTGCCTCAGCTGAAGATCCTGCAGGAGGTCATCACCCTGTCGATCTTCGTGCCGTTCTCGGTCCT
>CAZMKX010000855.1:0-1765 GCA_964566375.1 uncultured Myxococcales bacterium | reverse complement strand
GCCACGCGCTCACGCGCTTCGTCTGGAAGACGCTGATCCCCGGCCTCACGCTCGCCTCGACCCGCGACCGAAAGGCAAAGGAGCTCATGGACTACTACTGGGACACCGTCGAGAAGTGTGTCCCGCCCGAGGCGATCCTGGCCTCGATGCGCATCGCCGGCTTCGACGACGCGAAGTTCAAGATCGTCGTGCCCGGCGCGTTCTGCGAGTACACGGGGACTAAGGCGAAGACCTGAGCGCGGGCGCGGCGAAGTCGCGATTGTCGATGACCAGGTCCGCGAGCGACCTCGGACCGACCTCGTCCAGGTAGATCTGCTCGGCGACTCCGTAGCGCTCGCGATGCAGGCGCTCGGCTTCGGCGCGGCCCTCCCTGTCGGCGTCGCGCTCCGTTCCGCGCGCGAACGAGAGCTCGAGATCCACGTCCAGCCAGATGCGGAAGCTCCAGAACGCGTCGAGCTCCGGTCGCATCGCGAACACACCATCGACGATCAACACCGCGTTCTCGGGCGCTTCGACGACGACGTCGTGGTGGCTGCGCTGGGTCAGGGGATCGATGCTGCAGAGCGCGACGCGGCCGTCACCTTCTGGCCCCGCCGGTGCCAACAGGAGTCGGCGCGCAGCGTCGAAGTCGAAGGCGTTGCGGTAGTAGCCCTCGCCCGAGATCCGATCGTAGCGATGCGCGTCGCGCCACGGCCGTTTGAAGTCGTCGAGCGACGCCCGCAGCGTCGGCCGGCCCAGGTCGCGCAGCGCCTCGGCGAGCTCGTGTCCGAAGCTCGTCTTCCCCGCGGCCGTGAAGCCGTCGACGCAGACGCGCAGGCGGCCCGTGCCGAGCGCGTCGATCCGGCGTGACACCTCGCGGAGCAGGCGCGTGCGCTGCTCGGACGCCGGCGGCGGAGTCGGCTGCGACCAGGTGGAGACGGACCTGAAGGACGGGGCCCGGGGTATCGGCACGGCTCGCCCCGCCCTACGCGCGCTTCGGCGCGAACCAGGCCTGGAAGCTGTCGTGCAGGGCGACGACCGGGGCGAGTGACTGCTCGACGCCCGCGCCCACGAGCGTGCGCAGCGGCGGATCCGGGTCGAGCACGGCGCGCACGATCGCTTCGCCGACCGGCGCCGGGTCGGGCGCGTCGTACACGCCCTGGATGTGGCTCTCGCACTGCTCGGCCGCGAGCGCACTGTAGGCGTACGTCTCGCGCGGGAGGATGCCCTTGTCCATGATCGCGGTCTTGAACATGCCCGGCGCGACGATCACGACCTTGACACCGAACGGTGACAGCTCGGTGGCCATCGCGGCGGACAGCGCGTCGAGCGCGTGCTTGCTCGCGGCGTACATCGCCATGTGGGGGACGGCGACGAAGGCCGCGCCCGAGGTCACGTTCACGATCCGGCCCGCGCCGCGCGCGCGCATCTCGGGCAGAACCGCCTGCATGACGCGCAGCGCGCCGAGCACGTTGGTGTCGAGCACCGCCGCGGCGTCCTCGATGCGCGAGAGCTCCGCGGGCGCGATCAGGTGGAGCCCCGCGTTGTTCACGAGCGCGTCGATCGGGCCGAGCTTGCGGTGAACCTCCTCGATGCAGGCTTTCACGCTCGCCTCGTCGCGCACGTCGATCGTGACGAGCTCGAGCCGCAGGCCTTCCTTGCGCGCGGTCTCGGCCAGCGCCTTCGCCTTGCGCGGGTCGCGGCAGCCCGCCGCCACCGCGACGCCCGCGCGCGCGAGCGCCAGCGCGGCGACCTCGCCGAAGCCCGACGAGCAGCCCGTGATCAG
>CAZMKX010000854.1:0-1773 GCA_964566375.1 uncultured Myxococcales bacterium | reverse complement strand
TGAACAGGAGCGGCACGGCGATGCCCAGGCCGAGCACCGTCGCGATCATCGCCTGACCGATGCCGTTCGCCATCAGCCGCGGGTCGCTCGAGCCCGACTCGGTGATGCTCTGGAACGTGATGATCATGCCGATGACCGTGCCCACGAGCCCGAGCAGCGGGCCCGCCGCGACGGCGAGGCGCAGGAACGGCTGGAAGCGCTCGAGGCGTGGCACCTCGCGCAGCACGGCTTCGGACACGCGCAGCTCGACGACCTCGGCGTCCGCTTCGATGCTCGCGGGATCCGCCTTCACCGAAGCCAGCACGCGGCCCAGCGGGTTGTCGTCGCTGAGCTGGTCGAGCCGCGAGAGCTGGCGCGCGACGGCGAGCCGCGTTCGCAGCAGATAGATCGCCTGCCAGGTCGCGAGCAGGAATCCGATCGCGCCGACGACGATGATCACGTAGCCGACCGCCTCGCCGTGCTCGATGCGCTCCAGGATGTTCGGTCGCTGCACGATCATCGAGAGAAGCACGCCGCGCGACGGATCGACGGCCGCCTCGACGTAGCCCGACTGCGCGCGCTGCAGACTCCGGGCGAAGCTCGTGAGCTCGCCGCCCGGCTGGCGCGCGAGCACGCTCAGTCGCCCGACGCTGGGCAGGTACGTCAGGTAGCGGCCGTCCGACATCGCGATGAAGCTGCCGATGCGCACGACCTCGGCGTCCTTCGACTTGCCGTCGGCGTCGATGATCGGCGTCCGAAAGCGCACGACCTGGCCGCTCTCGGTCATCTCGCGCTGGATCTCGAACCAGAGCCGCTCGAGCTCGTCGATCGACGGCAGCTCCTTCGCCTTGCCCAGGTTCGCGAAGAACTCGTCGCGCTTGGGGTACTGCGCGCTGAGCAGCGAGTTGTACATGATCGCGGAGCCGTCGCCGGCCACCTGACGGACGACGCCGAACAGCTCGCCGAGGCTGCCGACGCGCTGATTCATGCGCTCCTCGAGCTCGGCCAGCTTCAGCTCGTTCGCGTCGAAGGTCGCCGAGAGCTGCTTGCTGCGCGCCTCGGCCGCGTCGCGTTCGCGCTGCGCCTCCGCGAGCAAGCTCGCCTGCTTCTCGCGGTTGGCCAGGAACTCCTTCTCGCGCGCAGCGTTCTGCTCGTCTTTCGCCGCGCGCGTGTTTCGCGTCTGCTCGAGCAGCTCGTCGAGCGATTCGACGGCCGCGGCGCGCGTGGCGCCGAATGCGAGCGCGAGCGAGGCGAACGCCGCGAGAATCCTCCAGCGTCTCACGACTTCGCGTCCTTCGGTGCGGGCACCGGCAGGATCATCATCTCGGGCGCGCGGGTCTTCTTCGCCACCGCGATGCCCTCCTTGAAGCTGTGTCCATACGCGTCGTCGACGACCCAGGCCTTCGTCGCCGCGTCCCAGTAGCCGGTCTCCTTGCCGTCGAGCGTCTGATAGAGGAGGCCCACGCGGCCCACGCGCAGGAGCTGGACCGTGCGCGCGTCGGCCGCGTCGCCGAGCTTCGCCTCGTAGGCCTCGACGGTGCGCCCGTAGTCCATCTCGACCTGATACGCCTCGATGATGCGGCGGAATTTCTCGGAGATCGTCACGTCCGCGCGGTTCATCATCCCCTTCAGCTTCGCGACGCGATCGCGGCGCTCCTCGAGCAGGAAGGGGATGTCGAGCGCGACGAACTGCTCGAGCGTCGCGAGCATGCGCTCCATCAGCGGCGCGACCTCGCGCGAGGTCGTCTCGACCTCGACGAGCTGCTGCTGCATCGCGTTCATCTCTTCGTTCTG
>CAZMKX010000853.1:0-1774 GCA_964566375.1 uncultured Myxococcales bacterium | reverse complement strand
ATGCACGAGAAGGCGGGACGGCGACGGCTCGCGGATCCGACAGACCGCGAGCTTCGACCCGGCGGGCCTCGCGGGTCTCGCGTACTGGTACGCCGTCTACCCGCTGCACGCGCTCGTGTTCGGCGGGCTCCTCCGCGCGATCGCCGCGCGCGCGCTCAGCGCTCCACCGTCGCGCTGAGCGCGTCGGCGCGCTTGCCGAGCTGCTCGAGACCCTCGGCGAAGGCGCGGCCGAGCTCGGCGACGTCGGGCATCAGGTCGCGGCAGGCGGTGAGCCCGAAGTGCAGCCGGTCTCGGTACGACACGACCGTCACGTTCAGACCCTGTCCTTCGGCGACGACCGAGAGCGGATACACCGCATTGAGTCGCGCCCCGCACAGCGTGAGCGTCTCGCGCGGCCCGGGCACGTTCGAGACCGCGACGTTGAATACGGGGCGCATGCGCTCGACCAGGCCGGCGCGCGAGAGCGCGCGATACGCGGGGCCGGCGATCAGGCTCGCACCGATCTGGCCGAGATCCTGCAGCACCGCAGCGGGAATGCCCTCGTGCGCGCGCTTGGCCGAATCCATCGCGCGGTGGATTCGCAGCAGCCGTTCGACCGGGTCGGACTCGTCGGTGGCGAGATCCGTGAGCGCCATCGAGACGCGGTTCCCGCCTCCGCCCGCTTCCGCGGACGTGCGCAGCGAGACGGGCACCATCGCGATCAGCGGGTCCTTCGGAAGCGCACCGCGCGTCTCGAGCGCGCGCCGCAGCGCGTGCGCGGCGAGCGCGAGCACGACGTCGTTCACCGTCACGCCGAAGGCGCGGCGCACGCGCTTCACGTCGTCGAGCGAGAGCGTGAACGGCGCCCAGCGCCGGTGCATCGAGATCCCGCGGTTCCAGGGCGTGCGCGGCGCCGGTGTGGCCGGCAGCGCGCAGGCCTCCTCGCCCGAGTCACCCGTCTCGAGCCCGAGCGCGCGATACAGGCCCGGGATCCGGCCCAGGCCGACCGAATGCACGAACGGCAGCACGCCCGATGCCGTGGCGATTCCGCCGACGCTTCCGCCGCGAAGCGCGGCGACCGCCGTGCGCACACCGCTCGCGAGCCGGCGGCGCGGGCGTCGCGCGAGGCCGATCGCTCCGCGCGCGAGCATCTCGAGCGTGCCGGGAAGCGGCGCGTCGACTGCGGGCCCGCGCGCCTCGTCGCAGAGCGTCGCGCCGTCCGAGAGCGCGGTCAGCAGCGCGATACCGGCCATGCCGTCGAAGGCCGCGTGGTGCACCTTGGTGTAGATCGCGAAGCGCCCGTTCTCGAGCCCCTCGATCACGTACATCTCCCAGAGCGGTCGCGCGCGGTCGAGCGGCCGGCCGTGCAGGCGCGCGACCAGCTCGGCGAGCTGCGCGTCGCGGCCCGGGGGCGGCACCGAAACGTGTCGCAGGTGGAAATCCAGATCGAAGCTCGGGTCGACGCCCCAGTACGGTCGGTCGAGCGCGAACGGAACCGTCACCAGCCGCTGGCGCAGCGCCGGAATTCCCGCGATGCGCGCGCCGAGCGCGCGGCACAGCTCCGGAAAGACGGAGTCCTCGGCGCTCTCGGGCTGGTCGTAGATCGCCAGGCTGGCCACGTGACCGGTCTGCGTGGGCGATTCGAATGCCAGAAAGCTGGCGTCGAGCCCGCTCAGCTGCTCCATCGGTTCTCCTTGGTTCGTCTCCGGGAAGATCGCCATTGCAGCACCCGCTCGCTTGACCGTACGTGACAATCGATTGACACTTCGCGCCATGAGCCAGCCCGGACGAATGC
>CAZMKX010000852.1:0-1774 GCA_964566375.1 uncultured Myxococcales bacterium | reverse complement strand
TGGCCGCGAGATTGCAGCGTCTGCCCGTGATTCGCAGAAGGGAGACGGCGCATGGCTGCAGATCCGGTCCACCGCTCCGGCCTCGGCCTGATGTTGACCGGCGCGAGCGCGCGCGAGGAGGTCGAGCTCGCGCGCCGCGCCGAGGCGGCCGGCTTCGAGCTCGCGCTCGAGTGGGAGTTCTTCCACCGCCACGCGTTCGTGCGCCTGGCCGCGGTCGCGGCGTCGACCTCGCGCATCCTCCTCGGCACGGGCATCGCGAACGCGTTCACCCGCTCGCCGCTCCTGCACGCGATCGCGGCGCTGGATCTCGACGACCTCTCGGGCGGGCGCATGGTGCTCGGGCTCGGCAGCGCGACGCGGCGCATGAACGAAGAGTGGTGGGGCGTTCCGTTCACGGCTCCGGCCGAGCGGATGGAGGAGCTGTGCGCGCTCGTGCGCGCGGTGTTCGCTTCGACGAAGGGGGGCGGATTCGCCTTCGCGGGCAAGCACTGGAAGCTGCGCATTCCCGCCTTCGCGCGGCCCAACACGGCGCGGGATGAGATCCCGATCTGGGTCGCGGCCGTGAACCGCGGAATGGTCGCCGCGGCGGGACGCACGGCCGACGGACTTCTGGGCCATCCGCTCGCCACGCGGCGCTGGCACCGCGAAGTCACACTGCCGACGCTCGCGACCGCCGCCGAGAGTGCCGGCCGGGCGAGCGACGCGTGCTCCCTGATCCCGATCGTGGTCACGTCGGTCGACGACGACCGCGCGCGCGCGCGGCGCGACGCGAAGCAGCAACTCGGCTTCTACCTGTCGACGGAGCTCTACCATACGATCCTCGACCTGCACGACGCGCGCGCCGTCGGGCAGGCGTGCCAGGCCGCGATGCGGCGCGGCGACCTCGCCGGCGCGGGCGGGGCGGTCCCCGACTGGCTACTCGACGAGATGGCGATCGCCGGCACGCCCGGCGAAGCGCGCGACGCATTCGCGCGCTGGCGCGAGGTCGCGCCGCTCGTCGTGCTCTACGCGCCGAACGCCGGCATCGCGCCGGAGCGCATGCGCGCGAACTACGATGCGATCTTCGAGACGTTCGGCCGGGTCGAGGCGCCGCGCGGCGACTAATCGTCCGCCGCGCCCGTCCCCCGCACCCGGATGCCGTACTTCTTGAGCTTGCGCACGACCGACGACTGGTGGAGGCCGGTGCGCTCCGCGAGCTCGTAGGTCGAGCGCGAAAGGCTCGCGTAGTGGCCGAGCAGCTTTCGCTCGAGCGACTCGACGCGCGCGCGGTAGGCGACGCGATCAGCGCTCTCGGCCACGAGCTCGCTCACGCCTTCGTCGGCCAGCGACGAGCGCGGCGCGAGCCGGCGCACGTGCTCGGGCAGATCCTCGACGCCGATCTCCTGCTGGCGCGTGATCGTCACCAGCCGCTCGAGCAGGTTGCGCAGCTCGCGCACGTTGCCGGGCCAGTCGTGGCGCATCAGGGCCGAGACGGCCTCGAGCGAGAGCGCGTGCGCGCGGCCGAACTGGCGGTTCATGCGCTCGAGAAACGCGTAGGCGAGCGCCTTCACGTCTTCCGGCCGCTCGCGGAGCGGCGGGATCACGAGCGGGATGACCTCGAGCCGGTAGTGCAGGTCCTCGCGGAAGCGCCCCGAAGCGACGAGCTCACGCAGGTCGCGATTGGTCGCGCAGACGATCCGCACGTCGACCTTGCGCGAGGACGTGCCGCCGACGCGGCGCACGACCTTGTCCTCGAGCACCGCGAGCAGCTTCGCCTGCGACGCGAGCGGCAGCT
>CAZMKX010000851.1:0-1779 GCA_964566375.1 uncultured Myxococcales bacterium | reverse complement strand
TGAAGATCCTGCAGGAGGTCATCACCCTGTCGATCTTCGTGCCGTTCTCGGTCCTCTACATGCAGAACCCGGTGAAGCTCGATTTCCTCTGGGCGGGTCTTTGCATGGTCGGGGCGGTGTACTTCATCTTCCGGTCCTGAGGCGTATAATCGGAACCGCGTACATCGGGGCGCGGCGTCCCACGAAGCGAGGAGATCATCGGATGGACGTGCAGAAGCTGCTTCGCAATCCGCGGTTCCGGCTCGAGCAGGGCGGCCCGGCGAGCCCCGAAACGGTGAAGCAGCTTCAGGACGGCTCGCCTCCGAACCTCCCGCGCACGTATCTCCGCTTTCTCCAGGCCTGCAACGGGGCGCGCGGCAAGATCCCGTACGAGGCCGGTTACCTCGAGCTCTGGCCGCTGGAGCGCGTCCTCGAGAAGAACCGCGAGCACGGAGTCGCGAAGACCCTACCGGGATTCTTCGCCTTCGGCAGCGACGGCGCCGACGAGCTCTTCCTCTTCGATCTGCGCAAGGACGACGGCGCGGCGGTGTGCTCGGTCTCGGCGAAGAGCGCCAGTCCCACCGCGGTCGCACCGATCACGAAGAGCTTCTCCGAGTTTCTCGAGGGCATCGTCATGATGGCGGGCGCCTGAGCGCCGTCTCGGTCGATCTCGCCGCGCGGCGCACGCGCGACATCGGGATCGCGATTCTGCGGGACGACGGCCCGCGCATCGCCTGCAGCTTCGAGCGCGGGCAGGTGGCGGCGCTCGGCGAAGCCCCGCGGTCCGTCGGCTCGCAGACCTGCTCGTCGCGCTCTGCAGGGCGAGTTCCGCGAGCGCGCTCGCGACGCAGGCGAAGACGGGGAGGCCTGGAAGCGTGAAGCCCCGCACGCAGCGCGCCTTCGTCGAGTTCTCGGTCGCGCTCTTCGATGCGCTGCGTGCGCGCGATCTCGCGCGATTCGACGCCGGGCAGCGCCGCGGGCGTGAAGCGATCGAGGTGTTTCGCACCGCGAGCTGGCGCGCGCTCGGGATCCGGCCGCTTCCCGGCAAGGCGAACGCGACGGCGGCAGACCTGGACAGCCGGATGACGGTGCTCTCCGATCGCTTCGGCGTGACGTTCGATCCCGCACCGACGCACGACGAGCTTCGAGCCGCCGTCGCCGGCCTGACCGGAATCGCGCTCGCCGGCCACCGCGCGTTCGCGTTTCGCGCGCACGGCGTCGCGCCGTTTCAGGCCTGCGGCGTCTGGTGCGAGGGCACGATCGGCGTCGCCGTGCCGGCGAACAGCTCGCGGTAGGCCCGGCGCAGGAAGACCAGACCGATCGTGGCGTTGAAGAAGACGAAGAAGTTGTGCTGCAGAAACGCGAAGGTCGTCACTTCCCCCTCGTAGCCGGGAAAAAGCACGACCCAGAGCGTGATCGCGACCGTGCGCATGGGACCGGGCACGGCGGCACCGAAGAAGATCACCGGCAGATAGCCGAGCATCGTGCGGAGCTCGACGGGAATGCCGAACAGCCCCGCGGCGACGGTGTAGACGACCACCGCCGCAACCATGGCGGGCGAACGGATCAGCATGATCGCGAGGTAGTGCCACGGGCGCGCGAGCCGGAACGCCCGCAGGATCGCGCGTTCGCGGAGCCGCGAGCCGCGCCCGAGCCGCCCGCCGAAGTACGCCGTCCACGCCACGAACACGACGACCGCGATCGACGCGACCACCGGAATCACGCCGAAGACGGGCGGCAGCGTTTCGCGCGAGAGCGCGTAGCCCAGCGTCGCCCAGGCGAGCAGGTAGTAGAACTCGC
>CAZMKX010000850.1:0-1780 GCA_964566375.1 uncultured Myxococcales bacterium | reverse complement strand
CGAACACGCGCACGCGCGCTTCGCGCCGGCTCGCGTTCGACGCGAGCGTCGAAAGGAGCCCGGGAAGGAGCGAGGTGCGCATCACGTCGTGCTGCGCGGCGATCGGGTTCAGAACGCGGATCGGCGCGGCGTCGGGGTCGATCGCGCGCTCGATCTCCGACGAGACGAAGCTGAACGTGATCACTTCCTGCCAGTCGCGCGCGGCGAACAGGCGCCGCAGCGCGAACGGCGAGCGCGCGGACTCGGGCCGCGCGAGCATGCGCTGCACGTGCGCCGCGGGCGCGGCGGGGATCGTCTCGTAGCCGCGCACGCGCGCGACCTCCTCGACGAAGTCCTCCTCGATCGCGAGGTCGAAGCGCCAGCTGGGGGGGGTCACCTCGAACTCGTCGCCCTCGCGGCGCGCCGGGAGCCCCAGGCGCGCGAACACGTCGGCCACGTCGTCGGCCGTGACCGTCACGCCGAGGAGGCGCGCGACGCGCGCCGTGCGCACGCGCACGGGGTTCCGCGCGGGCAGCACCGCCTTGACGTCGGTGCGGGGCCCGGCGCGGCCGCCGCAGATCGAGAGGATGAGCGCTGTCGCGCGCTCGATCGCCTCGGGGCCGAGGGCAGGATCGACGCCGCGCTCGAAGCGGTATCCCGCGTCGCTCGTGAACCCGAGGCGGCGCATGCGTCCCTGCACGACGGCCGGGTCCCAGTAGGCGGCCTCGAGGTACACGGTGGTCGTGTCGTCGGCGATGCCCGAGTGCTCGCCGCCCATGATGCCCGCGAGCCCGAGCGGCTTCTTCTCGTCGCACACGAGGAGGAGGTCGGCGTCGAGCTCGAGCACGTCGCCGTTGAGCAGCGTGAGCGTCTCGCCGGGACGGGCGAAACGCACGACGAGCGCGCCGTCGAGCTGGCGAGCGTCGTAGGCGTGCATCGGCTGGCCGAGCTCGAGCATCACGTAGTTGGTGACGTCGACGACGGCGCTGATCGATCGGATGCCCGCGCGCTCGAGCCGCATCTTCATCCACGCGGGCGTCGGGCGTCTCGCGTCGATCCCTTCGATCACCCGGCCGCCGAATCGCGGACAGCCCTCGGGTTCCTCGATGCGCACATCGCGGCGCGCCTGCGAGGCGACCGGCGCGGGCGACGTGTCGGGCACGGCGAGCCTCCCGCCCGTCAGCGCGGCGACGTCGCGCGCGACGCCGAGCATCGACAGGCAATCGGCGCGGTTGGGCGTGAGCTTGAGCGTCAGGATCGTATCGTCGAGCCCGAGCGCGCGGCGCAGGTCGGTCCCCGGTGCGAGGTCGCGGTCGAGCGCGAGGAGGCCCGACGCGTCGTCGGAAAGCCCGAGCTCCTTCGCCGAGCACAGCATGCCCTGCGACTCGACGCCGCGCATCGTCGTGCGGCGGATCGAGACGCCTCCCGGCAGGCTCGCGCCTTCGATCGCGCACGGCACCGTCATGCCGGCCGCGGCGTTCGGCGCTCCGCACACGATCGACAGCGGCGCGCCGCCCGCGTCGACCGTGCACACGCGCAGCCGGTCCGCGTTGGGATGCGGGGCGACCGCGAGGATGCGCGCGACGACGACGCCCGAGAACGGGGGCGCGGCAGGCTCGCTGCCCTCGACCTCGAGGCCGGACATCGTGAGCCGTTCGGCGAGCCCTGCCGTGTCGATCGGCGGATCGACGAAGGTCCTCAACCACATTTCGGAGATGCGCATGTCGTCGGGCTCAGGCGAATTGACGCAGGAACGCGAGGTCGTTCTCGTAGAACAGGCGCAGGTCGTCGATGCCGTAGC
>CAZMKX010000849.1:0-1780 GCA_964566375.1 uncultured Myxococcales bacterium | reverse complement strand
GTTCTTGAGGCGCGTGTTCGCGAACGTACCGCGCACCATCACCTCGTAGTTGCCGCGACGCGCGCCGTACGAGTTGAAGTCGTCCGGCGCGACGCCCTGCTCGATCAGCCACTTCCCCGCCGGGCTCTTGGTCGCGATCGAGCCCGCGGGTGAGATGTGGTCGGTGGTGACGGAGTCGCCGAGCAGCGCGAGCACGCGCGCCGCGCGGACGTCCATCACCGGTGCGGGTGCGCGCGTGATGCCGTCGAAGAACGGCGGCTTGCGGATGTAGGTCGAGCGCGTCGACCAGGCGTAGCGGTCGCCGGCGGGCGCCACGATCGCGCGCCAGCTCTCGTCGCCGTGAAACACGTCGGCGTAGCGCTTCTGGAACATCTCGCGCTTCACCGAGCTCGATACGACGCGCGCGACCTCCTCGGCGCCGGGCCAGATGTCCGCCAGCATCACGGGCTTTCCCGACTTGTCGCGGCCGATCGGCTCGGTCGCGAGGTCCAGGTCCACGCGCCCCGCCAGGGCGTACGCGACGACCAGCGGCGGAGACGCCAGGTAGTTCGCGCGCACGAGCGGGCTGATGCGGCCCTCGAAGTTGCGGTTGCCCGAGAGCACCGCCGCCGCGACCAGGTTTCCCTCGCCGATCGCGCTCGCGACCGGCTGCGGCAGCGGGCCGCTGTTCCCGATGCACGTCGTGCAGCCGTAGCCGACGATGCTGAAGCCGAGCTTCTCGAGCGGCGCGAGCAGGCCCGACTGCGTGAGATAGTCGCTCACGACGCGCGAGCCGGGCGCCAGGCTCGTCTTCACCCACGGCTTCACGTCGAGGCCGCGCTCGATCGCGTTCCGTGCCAGCAGCCCCGCGGCGGTCAACACGCTCGGGTTGGAGGTGTTCGTGCAGCTCGTGATCGCGGCGATCACGACGCTGCCGTGCCCGAGCTCGTACGCGCCCGCGCCGTCGCCGACGCGCACCGTTCGCGCGAGCGCCGCCGCGTCCGGCGCGGCCTTGCCGCCGACCAGCTTCGGCAGCTGCGCCTTGAAGTCGCGTGCGACCGCGTCGAGGGGAACGCGGTCCTGCGGGCGCGACGGTCCCGCCAGGCACGGCACCACCGTCCCCAGGTCGAGCGTCAGCACCGAGCTGAACTCGGGGTCGGGCGAGGTCGCGTCGGCGAACAGGCCTTGCGCGCGCGCGTACGCCTCGACGAGCGCGATCGTCTCCTCGCTCCGGCCGGAGAGGTGCAGGTACTCGAGAGTCTTCTCGTCGACGGGGAAGAAGCCGATCGTCGCGCCGTACTCGGGCGCCATGTTCGCGATCGTCGCGCGGTCGGCGACCGCGAGCGAGCGCATGCCCGGCCCGAAGAACTCGACGAACTTCTCGACGACACCGTGCTTGCGCAGGGTCTGCGTGATCGTGAGCACCAGGTCGGTCGCGGTCGCGCCGGCGGGGAGCTGGCCCGTGAGCTTGAAGCCGACCACGTCGGGAATCAGCATCGTGAGCGGCTGGCCGAGCAGGCACGCCTCGGCCTCGATCCCGCCCACGCCCCAGCCGACGACCCCGACGGCGCCGATCATCGTCGTGTGCGAGTCGGTGCCCACGCAGGTGTCGGGAAACGCGACCGAGTCGGCGCCCGCGGACTCGGAGAACACGACCGGCGCGAGATACTCCAGGTTCACCTGGTGCACGATGCCCGTCGCTGGCGGAACGACGCGCAGCGAGTGGAACGCCGACTGGCCCCAGCGCAGGAACTCGTAGCGCTCGGCGTTGCGCTCGAACTCGAGCTTGGAGTTCTGCGCC
>CAZMKX010000848.1:0-1782 GCA_964566375.1 uncultured Myxococcales bacterium | reverse complement strand
GCCTGCGCGCGCACGCCGACGCCCTGCTCCACCGCGCGCGCGCCGGACTTCACGATGCCCTCTTCGAGCGCGACGGCGTCGCGCATCGTGTACTCGAAGAAGACGTCGGCGTAGTCGATCGGCTTCGCGAGCGCCGTCGCGAAAACGCGGTCGAGGCCGCGCGCATCGATGCCGAAATGCCGGCGGAAGACCGGCAGCTCCGGCTTTTCGCCCTTCGAGACCCCCGTGGCCATTCCTTCCGCCCCCTTTTATCCCCGAAGAGCCAAGGTAACATGCTCCGAACCGTGGCCCCTCACAGCGACGCCCTTCTGCGAAAGCTGCTCGCCGAGCGCATCCTCGTCCTGGACGGGTCGATGGGCGTCCTGCTGCAGGGCCGCGGCCTCGAGGAGGCGGATTTCCGCGGCGAGCGCTTCGCGGACCACCCGCAGGACCTGAAGGGCAACGACGGGGTGCTCGTGCTCTCGCGTCCGGACGTGATCGAGGGCGTGCACCGCGAGTACCTCGAGGCCGGCGCCGACCTGATCACCACCGCCACCTTCAACGGCTCGGTCATCTCGCTCGCCGACTACGGCCTCGAGCCGATCGCGCTCGAGCTGAACGTGAAGGCCGCCCAGCTCGCCCGGAAGGCCGCCGACGAGTTCACGGCCGCAAACCCCGCGAAGCCGCGCTTCGTGGTCGGCGATCTCGGCCCGCTGCCCAAGACGCTCTCGCTCTCGCCCGACGTGAACGACCCCGCCTTCCGGGCGGTCACTTTCGACGAGGTGCGCGACGCCTACGCCACCCAGGTTCGCGGGCTGGTCGAGGGCGGTGTCGACGCGCTGATGATCGAGACGATCTTCGACACGCTGAACGCCAAGGCCGCGATCGTGGCGATCGAGGACGTCTTCGCCGCGCTCGGCCGGCGCGTTCCCGTGATGATCTCGGTCACGTTCGCGGACAAGAGCGGGCGGAACCTGTCCGGCCAGACGCTCGATGCATTCTGGACGTCCGTCGCGCACGCGAAACCGCTCAGTGTCGGGCTCAACTGCGGGCTCGGCGCCGAGGAGGTTCGGCCCTACGTCGAGGAGCTTTCGGGAATCGCCGACACCTTCACGTCCGTGCATCCCAACGCCGGGCTTCCGAACGTTCTCGGCGCCTACGACCAGACGCCCGAGATCATGGCGCGGCTGATCCGCGACTTCGCGACGTCGGGTTTCGTGAACGTCGTCGGCGGCTGCTGCGGCACGAACGCCGAGCACATCCGCCAGATCGCCGCGGCCGTCGAGGGGCTGCCGCCGCGGCGCGTGCCGGTCTTCACGGAGAAGCGCTCGCGCTTCAGCGGGCTCGAGACGTTCACCTTCTCGCCGGAGATCCCGTTCGTGATGGTCGGCGAGCGCACGAACATCACCGGCAGCAAGAAGTTCGAGCGCGTGATCAAGGCGGGCGACTTCGACGGAGCGGCCGCGATCGCGCTCGAGCAGGTGCGCGGCGGCGCGAACATCCTCGACGTGAACATGGACGAGGGCATGATCGACTCGGAAGCGACGATGACGCGCTTCCTGAACCAGATCGCCGCCGACGACGAGATCTCGCGCCTGCCGGTCATGGTCGACAGCTCGAAGTGGAGCGTGATCGAGGCGGGCCTGAAGTGCCTGCAGGGCAAGTCGATCGTGAACTCGATCTCGCTCAAGGAAGGCGAAGCCGACTTCCTGGCCAAGGCCGCGCACGCGCGCCGCTACGGCGCGGGCGTGGTGGTGATGGCGTTCGACGAGGTCGGCCAGGCCGAGCCCGTCGAGCGCAAGG
>CAZMKX010000847.1:0-1784 GCA_964566375.1 uncultured Myxococcales bacterium | reverse complement strand
GCCGCGAGCAGGTCGTCCGCCTGAATGCGCTGGATCGGGAACGGCACGCGCCCTTTCCCGCGCGCGCGCAGCACGGCAAGCGATCGCGTCGCGTTCCAGCGCCAGCGCGCGGTGAAGAGCGGCGAGCCGAGCAGCGCCTGCTCGAGCACCTCCCCGCAGGTCTTCGCGTTCAGGAACCTCGGCAGGAGCGCGAGGTCGAACGTCTGCGGGCTTCCGAGCGACAGGACGATCGCGTCGTCGGTCGCTGCCGCCTGCAGCTCCATGTTGAACGACGCGCAGAAGCGCTTGCGCAGCGCCAGACCGAACGCGCGGTTCAGCCGCGCGCCGAGCGGCGCGTGCACGACGAGCTGCATCCCGCCGGCCTCGTCGAAGAAGCGCTCCGCCAGCAGATCCTCGCGCGTGGGGACGAAGCCGACGGCAGTCTTCTGCGCCTCGACGTAGCGGGCGACCTGCGTCGCGCCGGATTCGTCCAGGCCGCACTCGCGCGTGAGCCAGAGCACCGCCGCGTCGCGCCCCACGTCGAGCGCCTTCGAGACCTCGGCGCGCAGCGCCGAGACCTCGCGCGAGAGCTCCTCCGTCCGGGCGGGAGCCTCGCCGAGCCAGAACGGGATCGTCGGCGGCGCGCCCTGCGCGTCGGTTACCCGCACGACGCCGGATTCGACGCGGCGGATGCGCCAGCTGTGCGTGCCGAGCAGGAACACGTCGCCGGCCATGCTCTCGATCGCCCAGTCCTCGTTCACGCTGCCGATCGTCGTCTCGTCCGGATCGAGCACGACCTTGTAGTCCCCGAGCTCGGGAATCGCGCCGCCCGACATCACCGCCGCGATGCGCGCTCCCCGCCTGCCGCGCAACCGCCCGTGGACCCGATCGCGGTGCAGCCACGCGCCGCGCCTTCCCTTCGGGGTTTCGTAGCCCTGCGCGAGCAGCTCGAGCACCGACTCGAAGGCCGCGCGTGAGAGCTCGCGGTACGGCCAGGCCGATCGAACGAGCGCGAAGAGCGCGTTCTCGTCCCAGTCCTCCGCCGCGCAGCACGCGACGATCTGCTGCGCCAGGATGTCGAGGGGGGCCTCGGGAATCGCGATGCGGTCGAGCCGCCCCGCGCGCACTGCGCGCACGAGCGCCGCGGTCTCGACCAGCTCGTCGCGCGAGGTCGGAAAGACGCGGCCCTTCGGTCGCAGCCCGAGCGCGTGGCCCGAACGGCCGATCCGCTGCAAGAGCGTCGCGATTCCGCGCGAGGAGCCGATCTGGCAGACGAGCTCGATCTCGCCGATGTCGATCCCGAGCTCGAGCGACGCGGTGGCGACGAGCGCGCGCAGCTCGCCCGACTTCAGCCGCGCCTCGACGCGCAAGCGCCGCTCGCGTGAGAGGCTCCCGTGGTGCGCGGCGACGTGCTCCGCGCCGATACGCTCCCCGAGCCGGTGCGCGAGCCGCTCGGCCATGCGCCGCGTGTTCGCGAACACCAGCGTGGTGCGGTGCTTCTCGGTGTAGCCCGCGAGCAGCTCGATCAGGTCGTCCCACTGCTCCTTCGAGGCGACCGCGGACAGGTCCTCGCTCGGCGGCACGTCGATCGCCAGGTCGATGTCGCGCTGGTGGCCCAGATCCACGATCGCGCACGGGCGCGACGCGCTGCCGACCAGGAACTCGGCGATCGTCTCGATCGGGCGCTGCGTCGCGGACAAGCCGATCCGCATCGGCCGGGTGCCGGTGAGCGCGTCGAGCAGCGCGAGCGTGAGCGCCAGGTGCGAGCCGCGCTTGTCGCGCGCGAGTGCGTGGATCTCGTCGAC
>CAZMKX010000846.1:0-1784 GCA_964566375.1 uncultured Myxococcales bacterium | reverse complement strand
GAGAAGATCGCCCAGTCGAAGGCCGAGCTCGTCGAGCAGATCCAGATCACGGTGAAGCACGAGATCGGCCACTTCCTCGGCATGAACGAGGAAGAAGTCGACCGTCTCGGCCTCGCCTGAGCGGCGCCTTGCCAGCGCAGCGGGTCGGGGAGCTCGCGCGTCGGCTGCGCGCGCTTCCCGGCGTTGCAGAGGTGCTGACGCGCCCGGCCGAGCTCTTCTCCTACGAGTCGGACGGTCTGACGCTGGAGCGCGGCGCACCGCTCTGCGTGGCGTTCCCGACCTCGACCGAGTCCGTCGCCGCGATCGTCAGCGCCTGCAACGAGGCCGGTGTCCCGTTCCTACCGCGCGGCGCGGGCACGGGCCTCTCGGGCGGCGCGACACCCGTCGAGGGCGGTGTCGTGATCGAGTGCGCACGCATGAACCGCGTGCTCGACATCGACGCGTCGAACCGGACCGCGACCGTTCAGCCGGGCGTGATCAACGAGCACCTGTCGCAGGCCGTGCGCCCGCTCGGGCTCTTCTACGCGCCTGACCCGTCGAGCCAGTCCGCCTGCACGATCGGCGGGAACGTGGCCGAGAACAGCGGCGGCCCTCATACCCTGAAGTACGGCACCACCAGCCCCCACGTGCTCGAGCTCGAGGTAGTTCTGCCGGACGCGAGCACCGTCCGGCTCGGCCGCCGCGACGGCCACGCGCACGGCTACGACCTGCGCGGCACCTTCGTCGGCTCCGAGGGCACGCTCGGCATCGTGTGCGCGGCGACCGTCCGGCTGGTTCCCCTGCCCGAGACCGTGAGCACGGTGCTGGCCGGCTTCACGAGCCTGCGCGACGCGTGCCGCGCCGTTTCGATCGTCATCGCGCGCGGGATCGTGCCCGCCGCGCTCGAGCTTCTGGACGACCGCACGATCGACGCGGTCGAAGCGTCCGTCTACGCGGCGGGCTATCCGCGGGATGCGCGCGCGGTGCTCCTGATCGAGCTGGACGGAATGGCCGTCGCCGTCGAGCGCGAGCGCGATCGCATCACCGCGATCTGCGCCGAAGCCGGGGCGATCGAGGTGCGCGTCGCACGTGACGACGCGGAGCGCCTCGCGCTCTGGCGCGGGCGCAAGGGCGCGTTCGGTGCCATGGGACGACTCGCACCCGACCTGTACGTGCACGACGCCGTCGTGCCGCGCACGAAGCTCCCCGACGTGGTCGACGCGATCAATCGCGCTGCCGAGTCGCGCGGGATCCGCATCGCGAACATCTTGCACGCGGGTGACGGGAACCTGCACCCGAACATCACCTTCGACCGGCGCGATCCGGAGCAGCTGCGCACGATCCGCGAAGTCGGTGCCGAGATCCTGCGCATCTGCGTCGAGGCGGGCGGCGTGCTCTCGGGTGAGCACGGTATCGGGCTCGAGAAGCGCGACTACATGTGTCTGGTGTTCTCGGAGGCGGACCTGGCGCCGATGCACTGGCTGCACGACGCCTTCGATCCGGAGGACCGCTGCAATCCGGGCAAGCAGATTCCCGCTCCCCGCGCGTGCGCGGAGAGCAATCCGCGCCATCGCGGCTACGCGCGAGTGAGCTTCTAGCGATGGGCGACGCGTTCGAGGCGATCGTCGGGGCGTCTCGCGTCGAGCGGCCCCCGTCGCGTCGGCTCGCCGGCGCGCGCGTCGCGGCGGTCGTCCGGCCCGCGAACGCGGGTGAGGTCGCGGCCTGCCTGCGCGCCGCGAGCGACGCCGGCATTGCGATCGTCGCCGTCGGCAGCGGAAGTCGGCAGCACTTCGGCAACGCGCTCG
>CAZMKX010000845.1:0-1785 GCA_964566375.1 uncultured Myxococcales bacterium | reverse complement strand
GATCGTGGGCGTGGTGTCGAGCTCGCGCAGCGGCGACCGCGCGCTGATCTCGCTGGCCGATCTGGCGAGCGATCGGCTGATGCTCGGCGACGCGCCGGGAGCGCGCCTGCTGCGCGCGCGCGCCGACTCGATCGCGGGCGAGCGTCCGTCGCCGGTGATGCGCTGGAACCAGGGCGTATACGACACGGGCGTCGCGCTGCTCGAAGGACGCTTCGAGGCGGCCGAGGCACTCGCGCGCGATACCTTCGTGCTGGGTCGGCGAGCGGAGCACCCGTACGCGCGCGCGATCGAGAACGGCCACCGCGCGCTGCTCGCGCACGAACGCGGCGACGCGGCAAGCCTGCTCGACCTCTTCGAGCCTGCGCTAGGCGCTCGCGAAGGACCGCAGCACTGGCTGCAAGCGATGGTCGCGCGCGCGCGGCTCGCACTCGGCCGCGAGAGCGATGCGCGCGCGCTCTTCGAGTCCCTCGCGCGCGAGGACTTCGCCGACGTGCCGCGCAACCTGCGCTGGACCGGCACGCTCGTGGAGCTCGCGGTGCTGTGCGCGGACCTCGGCGACGTCGCGCGCGCGAAGCCGCTGTACGCGCTGCTCGAGCCCGTCGAGCACCAGCACGGCGTGATGCCGATTGCGATCTGCTATGGCGGCCCGGTGCGCTACGCCCTCGCACGCCTTTGCGTCCTGCTCGGCCGCCGCGACGACGCCGTCGCGCTCCTCGAAGACGCTCACGCCAGTGTCATCGCGCTCGGCGCCCGGCCGATGCAGGCGCGCGTCGAGCTGGAGCTCGGGCTCGTTCTGGGCGCGCGCGACCGGCGCCGCGCCCGCTCGCTGCTCGAGTCCAGCTCCGCGCTCGCGAGCGAGCTCTCGATGCGCGGCGTCGAAGCGGCGGCGCGCGCGGCGCTCGCCGGCTGAAACCGGCGCCGCGCTCAGCGCGGCGGAACGGCGTACGGATTCTGCACGAGCACGATCACGCGATCGACGCCGAGCCCCGCGAGCCGCTTGCGGCTGGCCTCGGTGCCGGGCGCGCCGCCGAACACGCTGACCTGAAACGGTGTCGCGCGTCCCGACGCCGCGTGTGCGCCGCGCGCGCGCGCGACGAGCTCGGGAAGCTGCGGGTGCCCGCCGGCGGTGTTGAAGCCGTCGGCGTGCCGGCCCGCGACCTCGGCCATGCGCGGGCCGAAGCCGCCGACGATGATCGGCGGGGGCGGCGCCGGCTTCAGGAAGCCCGGTGGATCGCCCGACCACAGGCGGCGGATCTGAGCGATCGCGTCGATCACGCGCTGACGCCGTTCGGTGTCGGCCCCGACGGGCTGGCCGAGCGCGAGCTGCTCGTCGGCGTAGGGCGTCGCGCGGCTACCGCCCGCGCCGATCCCGAGCAGGAGCCGCCCGCCGCTCACCTCCTGCAGCGTCGCGGCCATGTTCGCGAGCACGCCGGGCGCGCGGTTCGCGACGTTCAGCACGAGCGGACCGAGCGCCACGCGCTTCGTCGCCTCGGCGAGCGCCGACAGCACCGTCCAGCACTCGGGCACCGGTGCCGGACCGGCTTCGAAGCCGCCGCGCAGGTGATCCCAGACCCACACGCCGTCGTAGCCGAGGTGCTCGGCGCGCACGGCGGCGTCGCGCAGCGCGCGCCAGCTCGCGCCGAACGTGCTGAGCACGACGTCTGTCTTCAACGCAGCGCGCTCAGACCGGCACGGGCGGGTCCGCGACCTTCAGCAGCTGCTTGCCGAGATTCTTGCCCTGGAACAGGCGCAGGAACGTCTTCGGCGCGTTCTCGAGCCCGTGCT
>CAZMKX010000844.1:0-1786 GCA_964566375.1 uncultured Myxococcales bacterium | reverse complement strand
GAAGGGCCATCCCGGCGCCCGGCTTCGCGACGACGCGCTGTCGAAGGCCCGCTTCGAGTTCCGCTGGGAGGACCAGTTCAACCTCGCGCTCGACCCCGAGACCGCGCGCAAGTATCACGACGCGACGCTGCCCGCCGAGAACGCCAAGGTCGCCCACTTCTGCTCCATGTGCGGGCCGAAGTTCTGCAGCATGGAGATCACGCAGCAGGTTCGCGAGTACGCGCAGAAGAAGCGGCTCGAGGAGGCAGTCGCGCTCAAGGAAGGCCTCGCGGAGAAATCGCGCGAGTTCGTCGACTCCGGCAGCGAGATCTACCGCTAGACGCCCTTCGTCTCTGCGCCCCAGATGTACTTGTGCAGCTGGAGGTTCAGGCGGACGTCGAGACCGTCCTCGTGGATCCAGCGCGCGAGCTCGGCCGGATCGAGGGCGCCGTGAACCGGCGAGAAGTTCACCGGCACGCGGCCCTCGAGCGCGTGCTCGCGCAGGAGCGCGACCGCCCAGTCGTAATCGGCGCGGTCGCAGAGCACGAGCTTGAGCTCGTCGCCCTCGCGGAGCCGCCCGAGGTTCGCGAGATCGTTGTGCGGGCGCATGCCGCTGCCCGGCGTCTTCACGTCGACGATCGCGTGCACGCGCGGGTCGAGCACCGAGATGTCGTGGTGGCCGCCCGTCTCGATCAGCACGGTGTAGCCTGCCTCGCAGAGCCGTCGCGCGAGCTCGGGGACTGCCGCCTGCAGGAGCGGCTCGCCGCCGGTCAGCTCCACGAGCTTCGTGCCCAGCGCCTCGACGCGCGCGATCACCTCGTCGACGGAGAGCTTCTCGCCGCCCGTGGCGACGAGCGCGTGCGGCTCGTCGCAGTACGTGCAGCGGATGTCGCAGCCGGCGGTGCGCACGAAGGTGCACGGCCAGCCGGCCCAGGTCGATTCGCCCTGGATCGAGCGGTAGATCTCCCGGATGCGCAGCTCCGACACGACCGCTAGCCGTACAGGACGGAGCGGTGCCGCACGATCTCGCCGATCAGCGCCTCCATGCGCTCCGGGTGCTCGGGCAGCCCGTCGATCCGCGCGCGGCCGATCCGGTCCCCGCCACTCTTCGGTGTCACCCACGGCTGGTGGCTGCCGACGACGTCGAGGAGCCCCGAGACGTTGAGTGGCCGCTTCTCGTCGTTGCACGAGAGGACGACGATGTCGTCCCCCTCACGCGTGGCGAGCGAGAGCCTCGCGCCGGTACGCAGCCGCAGCCGTCGGCCGACTTCGCCCGGGTCGAGCTGCGCCGGCGCGCGCGCCACCGCCAGCTGGTACTCGCCGAAGTGGACGATGCGCGGGTCGTTCTCCTCCACCCAGCTCGTCTCGGCGTAGAAGACGTCCGGCGCGGACGGCAGATCGGCGGGCTTGCCGGCCAGCACGGGCATGATCTCGGCGCGGTGCTCGCCCGGCGTCTGCGCCATGCGCTTGATCAGCGCCACGACACGGTTCCCCCACTTCTGCATGTCGGTCTCCGAGAGCCTTCGTGCGGACAGGTCGACGAGCTTGTCGGTGAAGCGGCTGCGCCGCTCGGTCACCTGGTTCACGGCCGCGAGCGGGCTCGCCGCGTTGTCGGCGATCACGATCGAGTCGCGCCCCAGCACCGCCCGCAGGCGGACCAGGTCCTCGATCGCCCACTCGTGATGGTCGAACCACTGCAGCCGACCGCGGAAGAGCTCCGCGGTGTCGAGCACCTCCTTGGGTCGCGGCTGCGCGCTGAAGCCGACCACCAGCACGTCGACGTTGTCGGCGATGTCGGTCGCGGGCC
>CAZMKX010000843.1:0-1788 GCA_964566375.1 uncultured Myxococcales bacterium | reverse complement strand
TCTGGCTCGCGGCCTCGCCGAGGTTCTGGCCGAGGGCGGTCGCGAGCGTGTTCTTGACTTGGTCACGCGTCGAGCCCTGATCGATCCCGCTCGCGTTGTCGTCTTCCTGGCTGAGCGTGATGCCGGCGGTCATGACGCTGAGAAGCAGCGCGCCTCCGAACACGCGCTTGTAGTGGCGGTCGACCTGGTCGTTGAAGCCGGCGGCTCCGATCAGGTCCGTCCCCGGCATCCCGCCGATGTTGAGCTTGGTGCCGTCGGGAAAGATCAGCCGCTGCCACGCCACGAGCAGCCGCTGCTGGCCGAACGTCACGACGCTGTCGTAGACGCCGATGATGGTCGTCCCCTGCGGAATCAAGAGATGCCGACCCATGGCGGAGTCGTACACGTTCTCGCGGACGCGCCCGGTCATCAGGCCAGGGAGATCGGAGTCGCCTTGCGTGATGAGAACCGCGGGCACGATCATTCCCGCGGTGACTTCGTACGGGGAGACTGGCTGCCGAACGAGGTGCGGGTTCGTCTCTTGCTGCTCGGAGACGCCGCTGCCCTCGAGGAACTCGCGCTTTCCGTCCTGGTTGTTCTGGTGAAGGGTCTCGTCCTTGGGTTGCAGCGCCTGGCTGAGCGCGCCGAGCAGGGCAGGGTGCGAGTCCGCGCTCGCCGGCCGAACGGGGGCGGACCCGGACGGCAGGGCTGATGTCGAAGCCTGCGCGATCCCGCCCGACCGGAATCCCCCAACAAGCGGAGCCGCGTCTCGCGCGCGAAGCAGTCGCTCCCGCCGACGCTGTGTCTCGGAGTCGAGGGCGCCGCCGCCCGTCGCAACCGGTACGACATTCGGCTCCGGCGGAGGGCCGCTCGACACGTCCGGAAGCGGCTCTGCCGAGGAGGGCACGGGCACGCCATCCGGCGCCTTCTCCCAGAAGCGATCCGCGCCCGCAGCGGCAACGTTCGCCGCCTCGCCCGCGGGCGCGATCGCCGTTCGGTTCTGCACGAGCGTGACGGCCGCCGCGAGCAGCACCGCGGCGCCGAGCACGCCGCCGAGAATCAACGCGTTGCGGTTGAGTCGCGTCGTCCGCGGCCTCGGGCGAAGCTCGAGGCCGTCGGGCTCATTGCTGCCGAGCTCGAAGGGCGAGCGGCTCATTGCGTGATCCTCTCCACTCGGCCGCTGCTACTTCGCGCGCGCGACGTCGTCCGGGCGCTGCGCGCTCTCGGGACCCGCAAGCGAATCGCTCGGCTTCTGGCGCGTGATGAAGACCTCGCTCGCCTTCTTGCCTGTGCCGATCGCCATGCGGGCCTTGCCGAAGATCTTGTCGACGATGTAGTGCCCGTCCCGGACGCGGTAGTTCACGAGGATCTGCTCGCCGAACTCGTCGATTACCCAGATCCCCGGCGCTTCGGTGACGTGCATCGCCGCGGGCATCTTGATGTAGACGCGCGTCCCGTCGTCGAACGCCTCCGTCGGCCGCCAGGGCACCGTGTCTCCGGTGATCTCGTAGCCGTGATAGAGGTCTGCCGGGATCGCGCCCTCGGTGGCCGCGAGCGCAGCCGCCTCCGCCGCGACATCCTCCTTCAGCTTCCGCTCCTGGGCAGACGTCCATGCGGTGACTGTCTCGTTCGGGTAGTAGAAGCTCGCGTAGCGCACGTACTGCTGTTCGTTGCCACCCGTCTCGTCGAAGCGCGCGATGAGGCCCAGGTGGTAGACGCGCCGGTCCGTCGAGATGATCGCGTTCGTCGAGATGCCGTCCGAGACCGGCTTGAAGATCACGTGAGGCGAGCGCAGGCCCGCGGGGCCGC
>CAZMKX010000842.1:0-1788 GCA_964566375.1 uncultured Myxococcales bacterium | reverse complement strand
TGCCTCGAGGCGATGGCCGCGGGCGTCGCCGTCGCCACGACGCCGAGCAACGGCGCCGCGGAGCTCGTCGAGCCGGGCGTGACCGGATTCGTCTGCGCGGACGATTTCACACCGGCCTTTCGCGCGCTCGAGAGTCCCGCGCGGCTGCGCGAGGCCGGCGACGCGGCCCGGCGCACGGCCGAGCGCTACGGCTGGCGTGCCCACGCGACCTCGGTCGTCGCGCTCTGGGAGCGCGTTCGCGCGCAGCGGCGCGGGCACCAGGAGGTCGCCGCAGCGCTCCGGTCAGGAGCGACGCCCTCCGGCATCGCGGTCTTGAAGCGCAACCGCGTCCGTGTCGTCGCGCGCGCGGGCGACGCGCTCCTCAAGGTCTTCCTGGAGCGGCCCGCGAACGGCGTCCGCGAAGCCCGCGCGCTCACGCGCGCGCGTCTGCGGGGAATCCGCGTGCCGGAGATCCTGGACTCGGGTCCCGACTGGATCGCGACGCGCTTCCTCGAGCCCGCGCGACCGGCGACGCGCGCGGACACCGACGCGATCCTCGAGGCGACCGCGCGCGCGCACGCTCGCGGCTTCCTGCACCGCGACCTGCACCTCGGGAATCTTCTGATCGACGACGGTCGCGTGGTCTTCCTCGACCTGCAGAAGGCGCGCTTCTGGCCGTGGCTCCCCGCGCTGCTGCGGCGCCGGGAACTGGGCTATCTCGCCTACTCGCTGGGCGAGCCGCTTCCCGCAGCGCTCGCCGGCGTGCGCTTCTGGCGCGACCGGCGCGCGCACACGCACTGGCGAAGCCGTACACGACGGTGTGTCAAGGAGAGCGGCTCCTTCACGGCGTTCGCCTTCGAGGGCGAGAGCGGCTTCCGCCGCCGCGACGTCGACGAGGCCGAGCTGCGCGCGCGCCTCGGCGCGCGCGCGAGCGCGGATCTCCTGAAGGACGGCCGCAACGGTCGCCTCCTTCGCAGCGGCGGGTGGATCCTGAAAGAGCACGCGAGCACGGCGGACGCGAAGCGCGCCTGGCTCGGCGGAAACGGGCTCGAGGCGCGCGGCTTCGCGACCGGTCGCCCTCTCGCCTGGGTCGGGCGCTGGCTCGTGATGCAGGACGCGGGGCCGGCGCTCGACGCCTGGGTGCGGACGGAGTTCGCCGCTGCGGACGAAGCGGCGCGCGAGGAGCTCGCGGCGTCGCTCGGCTCGCTGCTCGCGGCGCTCCACCGGCGCGGCGTCTATCACGCCGACCTGAAGGCGAACAACGTGATCTGGCGGCCGGGCTCCGAGCCCAGGCTCGTCGACTACGGACGCGTCCGATTCGGCCGGCGCGTCTCCCGGCGGCGCCGCGTGAAGAATCTCGCGCAGCTCAACGCCGCGCTCCCCGATCTGGTGCCCAACGCTCTCCGCGAGGCCGCGCTCGCGCGCTACCTCGCGGAGAGCGGCTACGCCGACGTGGAGGCGAAGCTGCTCGACGACGTGGTCGCTACGAGCCTGCGCCGCTCCCACCTCTGGCATGGATGCTGACCCAGCGATAGTAGGAGCTCGCCAGCGAGCCGCTCGATCCGTCGCGGAACTCGAGCGCCGGCGAGCTCGGCGCGCTCTTCACGATCGACTCGAACGCGGCGATCTTCTTCGGCAGATCGTCCTTGTTCGGGCTGTGGAAGATCACGTCCACGCGCGGCCGGATGTACAGCACGTTCATCACCAGCGTGACGAGGCGAAAGAGCTTCTCCGGGCCCTCCATGCTCTCCACGGAGAAGTACGGGACGTCGACCTTGTCCAGGCCGAAGGTGTATTCGACGCGCATTG
>CAZMKX010000841.1:0-1789 GCA_964566375.1 uncultured Myxococcales bacterium | reverse complement strand
GCTCTTCACGACCTGGACCGAGCGCATGCACGCGCGCTTCGAGGCGCCCGAGAAGATCTGAGCGCCTACTTCGCGGCGCCCTCGACGGCGAAGCTCTCCGAGCCGCGAAAGCGCACCTCCGGGCTCACGAACTCGAGCTCGAGCGCGTACACGCCGTTGGCGGCGCTCGCCGGTACCTTGACGAAGACGTCCACCCGCCAGCGCCCGGGACGCAGGTCGTAGGACTCCTGCGGGTCGCTCAGCAGGGCCTGTCCGCGAAACAGGATCCGTGTCTCGAGCCGGCCCGTCACGACCTTCGTCGTGCCTCCCGAGCACAGGACGTACACCATTCGGTGACCCAGCTCGTCGCCGGGCGCGACCCGCTCCGGCCAGATCTCGCTCTCCTCGAGCTTGAACCACGGCAGCTTGCGCTTCGCGCAGCCGAACTCCTTCGACACCGCGGCCGGGAAATCGAGAAGCTTCTCTCCGGGTTTTCGGAACGGCCGATCGAGCGGCGCCGGAAGCTGGGCGCACGCCGTCAGGAAAACGCCGAGCGCGACGGCCGCTAACGCCTTCGGATGACCCAACCGCTCCCCCCGCGCGCCGCCGCCGAGGGCTCGACGGCAGCCGGAGTCGAGACTAGCCGGGTCTCGGGTGCCGCCGCCAGCGTGTCCTCCGCTGCGACAGCGGCGGCTCTCGTCGTCGGCGGCTCCTCGCGTCGATGGGCGCGAGAGATCGCCACGACGCCGAGCACGACGACCAGCGCGAGCGTGCACGCCAGGGCGACGTGGCCCGGCGTTCGCTGGGGGGCGGGCGGGCCCACCCGGGACTCCCGCACGTCCGGCCCGGTCGAGTCGCGAAGCACTCGCGTCGCAGGAAGGTCGAGAGGCTCCGCGTCGACGAGCGGGAGATCCGCTTCCAGCTCGCGCGTGGGAAGCGCATCGGTGTCGGTCGCAAAGCGCGCCTCGGCAGCTCTCGGCGCCGCCTGGAGCAACGCGTCGCGAAGCTCGCGCATGCCCTGGAAGCGGCGCGCGGGATCCTTCTCGAGCATGCGCAGGACGACGGCTTCGAGCGCGGGCGAGAGCTCCGGCGCGAGCTGGCGCGGCGGGCGCGGGGCGACCTCGACGTGCGCGCGGCCGAGCTCGTAGTCGTTCTCGGAGTCGAACGGCAGCCTGCCGGTCAGCAACTCGTACATCACGACGCCGAGCGCGTAGACGTCCGAGCGCGCGTCCGTCTCCTGGCCGCGGACCTGCTCGGGCGACATGTACTGCAGCGTTCCGATCGTGTGTCCGTGGCGCGTCGCGCGGTCGGAGCCGACGAAGCGCGCGATACCGAAGTCCATCACCTTCACGCAGCCGCTCGTCGCCAGCATCAGGTTCGAGGGCTTGATGTCGCGGTGCACGATGCCCGCGCGGTGGGCGTGTCCGATGCCCTCGAGCGCCTGAAGGATCAGCGGCAGGGCGCGCTCGGGCGCGAGGCGTCCGGCTTCGCGCAGGATCTGCGCGAAGGTTCTCCCTTCGACGAACTCCATCACCATTCCGACGTGCGGCCCCTCGCGGAGCAGGCAGTAGAGCAGGGCGATGTTCGGATGCATCAGCTGCGCGAGTGCACGAGCCTCGGCATGGAAGCGGCTCACGACCTCGCCGCGGTCGGCCAGGTCGGGGCGCATGAACTTGATCGCCACGACGCGCTCGAGCAGCGGGTCGGTCGCGCGGTAGACGTCGCCGACTCCGCCCGAACCGATCTTCTCGGCGATCGCGTAGCTGCCGATGGTGATCCCGATCATGTCGCGGGTGGTATCGGACGTCCG
>CAZMKX010000840.1:0-1793 GCA_964566375.1 uncultured Myxococcales bacterium | reverse complement strand
TCGAGCTCTTCGGCCGCGAGATCCTGCCCGAGTTCAAGGACCGCGACGAGAAGCAACGCGCCGCGAAGGCCGCGCGGCTCGCGCCGGTCGTCGACGCGGCGCTCGCGCGCAAGCAGCGCAACGTCCCCGCGATGCCCGCCGGGTACCACGTCCCGGCGGTCGCCAAGGAGCTCCTGAAGGCGGCGGGCGGCGACGCGCTGCTCGAGCAGATCGCGAGCGCCTCGGCGCTGGGCGGCGAAGGCCTGCAGAATCTCCAGCCGCGGGAGCTGCCGCCGACCGAGTGAGTCGCGCCTCCATGCCCGCGAGCCGCTATCTGGTCCCGATGACCGTCGCTTGCGCGCTGTTCATGGAGAACATGGACGCGACCGTGATCGCGACGGCGCTGCCGACGATCGCGAGCGATTTCGGCGAGAGCCCTCTGCGGCTGAACCTGGCGATCACGGCCTACCTGCTCAGCCTGGGCATCTTCATCCCGCTCTCGGGCTGGATGGCGGACCGCTTCGGCGCGCGCACGGTCTTCACCGCGGCGATCGTCGTGTTCACGATCGGATCGCTCGGCTGCGCGAGCGTGCAGTCGCTGCCCGAGCTGGTGCTCGCGCGCATCGTCCAGGGGATGGGCGGTGCGATGATGGTTCCCGTCGGCCGGCTGGTCGTGCTGCGCACGATCCCCAAGAGCGAGCTCGTCTCGGCGATGGCGTACCTGACCGTGCCCGCGCTGATCGGCCCCGTGATCGGGCCGCCGCTCGGCGGCTTCATCGTGACGTATGCGTCGTGGCGCTGGATCTTCGCGATCAACGTACCGATCGGGGTCCTCGGGCTCCTGCTCTCGCTGCGCTTCATCCCCAACGTGCGCGAGCCGCGCGACGGGCCGCTCGATGCCGTAGGCTTCGCGATCGCGAGCCTCGGTCTGGCCGCGACCATGTTCGGCTTCGAGAACGTCGGCCGCGGCGTGCTCCCGAACGCGCTGATCGCCGCGCTGGTCGGCGCGGGGCTGGTCCTGCTCGGCCTGTACGCGCGCCACGCGCGCACCGCGAGGCAGCCGATCCTCGACCTCCGCCTGCTGCGCGTCCGCACGTTCCGCGCGACGGTCGTCGGCGGCTTCGTCTTCCGCATGGGCATCGGCGCCCTGCCCTTCCTGACGCCGCTCATGCTTCAGCTCGGCTTCGGCCTGAACCCGTTCGCGTCGGGCATGATCACGTTCGCGGGCGCGGCCGGCGCGCTGCTGATGAAGCTCACCGCCGCGCCGATCCTGCGGCGCTTCGGCTTCCGCCGTGTCCTGATCGGAAACACCATCCTGTGTGCGGGCTTCATGGCGTCGTACGCCTCGTTCGGGCCGACCACGCCGCACCTCGTGATCCTCGCCACGCTGCTCGTGGGCGGGTTCTTCCGCTCGCTGCAGTTCACGAGCCTGAACACGCTGGCCTACGCCGACATCGGGGAGCCGGCGATGAGCCAGGCGACGACGCTCTCGTCGGTGGCGCAGCAGCTATCGCTCACGTTCGGCGTCGGGCTCGGGGCGTTGCTCCTGCACGCCACGCTCGCCTGGCGCGGCTCCGAGACCCTGGGCGCGGACGACTTCGCGCCGACCTACCTCGCGATCGCGGCGATCAGCCTGACGGCGCTCTTCTTCTTCGTTCCACTCCCGCGCGACGCGGGCGCCGAGCTGAGCGGGCGCACCGAGGCACCCGGCAGCGGGTGAGTCGTCAGTTCCAGAGCCCCACGGCGACCTCGGCGGCGGGGTTCGTCGGGCGCGCGACGAGGCCCGTCTGGCTGATCGTCACGCGGTAGCGCGC